>JAFAOB010000092.1 GCA_019238055.1 Alphaproteobacteria bacterium | reverse complement strand
CGCGCCGCTTGAGACAGACGAGATTGCCGCGATGGGCACAGCGATTAACCATTGCATGCAAGGCGCCGTCCTTGCCGCGGGTGACGATGACCGGGGTCTCGCCAATAAAAGTCGTCAGATAGTCGCCGGGCGTCGGTAATTCACCGGCCAGGGTCAGAAATTGCCAGGTCGGTCCGAGAAAGATGCGGGCGAGCTCCTCGCGATAGATCTCCGGGTCGGAGAACACACGGTAGGGGACACGAGCATTGCCTTCAGCGGGCCATTGCAGCGCGGGCTCGACTGACATGACTGACCTCTTTGGGTTGGCCCTGGCCCGCCTGCGCGAGGGCGATGGCGGGTCAGGGATGGGCAGCAAGAGCTTTGCGGTATGCGGCGCCGCCGTCAACCGCCGTAAAACACATTCTCGCCGAGATCCTTCATTTCGAGGATCGCGGCATCGGGGCGGCCGGTAACCGGTTTTGTCAGATGCGCCTCGACAACTTCACCGACGAAGATGTGGTGATCGCCCTGCTCGACGATGCCGGTGACATTGCATTCGACAGCGGCCAGCGCTGTATCGAGGATCGGGAGTCCATTCTTGCCGCGACGGATCGACTGACCGGACAGCCTACCGCCTTCGAGCTTGGTCGGCTTGAAGAAGGTGAAGGCCACGCCCGTGGCGTCCTTACCGAGCATGTTCAGCGTAAATTTTTTTGTTTCCTTGATAATCGGATAAGCGCCGGAATCGGTCTTGACCCCGACAACGACGAGCGGCGGTGAAAAAGCGGTCTGCGTCACCCAATTGACGGTCGCCGCGGCGACATTGCCATGACCATCATCGGCGCTCAGGACGTAAATGCCATAGGGGATCATCCGCAGAGCCGTTTTCTTGGCATCCTGATCCATGGTTTGGCCTCCTTCGTTCGGGTCAATTTCCAGATCATAGACCGCCAAGGTATGTGCAATGAAGCCTCTGCCAAGTCCAGGCTGAACAAGGTTTGCGGGTTCAGGCCGGTGTCTGTTCTCGGCTATTGATATATTCCGGTACGCGGCAATAAACCCAGATCAGGTTCGCCAGCAGCACCGCACCGGTGACAAGGAAGACCCAGCGCAGGCCAAACGCCGCGGCAACGGCGCCGCCGCTCAGCGGCCCAAGCGAGTTGCCGAGAAACATTGCCGACGAGGTGATGCCATAGACCGTGCCCCGCTGCGCCCAGGGCACAAGCCGCCCGACGAGCGCATTTGCGGTCGGCAGGATCCCGCCGATAAACAAACCGACGGCAAAGCGCAGCAAGGTGAACACCCAATAGCTATTGGTGAAGGCTTGCGGCAGGGTCGTCACCGTTGCACCCAAGAGCGCAATCAGCAACACCCGCCGATACCCGATCACATCGCTCTTGTTGCCGAGAAAGGGTGCTGCGACGACGTTGGCGAGACCGGTGATCGAAAAAGCGATGCCGCTCAAGGTCGCGAGATCGGGCCGCAAACCCAGCATCTGTTTGACATAGAGGGTCACCACCGGCTGCACGGTGCGCACCCCGAATTGGGCCATCAGCAACACAAAGAACAAAGCCAGCAGTCCGGGCGAGCAGGCCACGGCGATCAAGCTGCTCACAAAGGCGCGCCGACCCCGCCCTTGCGGCGCGGCAACAAAGCGCTCGTGCACGCCAAACCAGACAAACCCTGTCGACACCAGGATCGTGGCCGAGGTGCAGTAGAACGGAATGCGATAGCTGCCGGTCGCATCGGCGAGCGCGCCGCCGAGCAACGGCCCCACCAGCGAGCCGACGAGTTGACCGGTGCTGAGCCATCCGAGCGCAAAGCCGAGACGCTCCTCGGGCGCCTGACCGGCGACGAGCGCGATCGCCGTGCTGGAGAATCCGGCGAAAACGCCCATCAGCGCCCGGAACGCGAAGAGCTGCCAGACATTGCCGGCCGCCCCCATCAACCCGGCGAACAGACGGACGGCCACACTCGATCTGAGCAGCATCAGTTTGCGCCCGTGACGGTCGGCGAGCCGTCCCCATAAGGGTGACGCGAAGGCCGCCACGAAAGAGGTGATGCCGGCGAGGATGCCAGCCCACAAATCGACGGCGCTTTCCGACGCGACGCCCAGCACCGGCAAGAACAGGGGCATGATCGGGGTCAGCATCGAAAACGACATCGTCATCACGAATTGGATGCCGACCATTGCCCACAAGGTGCGTTGCCATTGTGGCGATGCCAGTCGGCCGCCCTCGCTATCGGTCAAGTCGGTTTGTCGATGAGCCACGTCGCGGCCGCCCCGCTCGGTTTGGGCCGAAGCACTCGGCCGGATGCCCGCGTTTTAGCGGAAGCCGGGGTCGACGGCAGCGCCTTTGCGGGAGAGGCGGGGAGCGTTGCATCGCTCCCGGCGAAAGATGCCCAGATCAGCGCGGCGTCGTTGAGCGAATTGTGATGCTGCTATGGGGGCCGAGCAGCGGCATCAGCGCAAGCAGCGCCCCTTGCGCGATTGCGACGCAGCCGGCAGTCGGCGAGAAATCGGGTCGCGCGATGTGCAGAAAGATCGCGCTGCCGGCGCCGGGAACGACCGGCGCCATATTGTATCCGATCACAACCAGCAGGTCGTAGACTGCGTCGTCGAGCCACATCGCCTCGCTGTGAGCCGGGTACAGCAACGAGACGAGACTGTTGTAGTTAGGGTCGGCCGGGTCGTCGACCCAGGCATCGCTCGGCTCCAGGGGTCGCAACGGCAGCCTCGTCTGGGGCCGCGGCAAGCGATCGGCGCGATAGAAAGCCGTGACCAGCGGAAAGGTACCGGCCGGGGTCGCCCCGTCACCCTCCATCTTGTGTGCTACGACGCCGGAGCGGCCGGCTGCGGCCCGCGCGCCGCCGCTGGGCCAGCTCAGCCAGCCGTCGCGGTATTCGAGCTTCGCGTCAGCAACGGGAGCCCCGAGCACGCGGCCCGCGACCATGTGCGCCGGCAGCGCAAGCAGAACCCGGCGTCCGACCGGCAAGGCTCAATACATGTGCTGCCCGCCATTGATCGAGAGCGTCGAGCCGGTGATGAAATCGGCCTCGTCGGCCACCAGAAACAGGACCGCGCGGGAAATGTCCTCGGCGCGACCGAGCCGGCCGACCGGGATCCGGGCGATGATCTTTTCGAGGACATCGGCCGGGACCGCACGCACCATCTCGGTATCGACATAACCGGGAGCGACGGCGTTGACCGTGATGCCGCGCGCTGCTCCTTCCTGCGCCAAGGCTTTGGTAAAGCCGTGGATGCCCGATTTGGCTGCGGCGTAGTTGACTTGGCCATATTGTCCGGCTTGGCCGTTGATCGAACCGATGTTGACGATCCGGCCAAACCCGCGTGCCCGCATCCCGTCGATGACCTGCCTGCACATATTGAAGCAGGACGACAAATTGGTTTGGATCACCGCATTCCACTGCTCCCAGTTCATGCGGTGCATGGTTGCGTCGCGAGTAATACCGGCGTTGTTGACCAGAACCTCGACCGGGCCGAGCGCGGCCTCGATCGCCTTGATGCCATCGGCACAGGCCCCGAAATCCGAGACGTCGAATTTGAAGACCGGCATACCGGTCTCGTCATGAAACCGCTGCGCCGCGGCGTCATTGCCGCCATAGGTCGCGGCGACCCGGTATCCGGCATCCTTCAGCGCGACCGAAATCGCGCGGCCGATGCCGCGGGTCCCGCCTGTCACCACCGCCACTCTCGCCATGCGTCCCTCCCTTGTGTTTTGGCGTCCTGAGGTTGCGCTAATCGCGTTCGAGGCACATGGCAATCCCCATGCCGCCGCCGATGCACAGCGTCGCGAGGCCCTTTTTGGTATTGCGGCGCTGCATCTCGTAGAGCAGGGTGACGAGCACACGCGTCCCCGAGGCGCCGATCGGGTGGCCGAGCGCGATCGCGCCGCCATTGACGTTAACCTTGTCGGTATTCCAACCAAGGTCTTTGTTGACCGCGCAGGCCTGGGCAGCGAAGGCTTCATTGGCCTCGACGAGATCGAGGTCATCGGCACTCCACCCGGCCTTCTTCAGCGCCATGCGGCTCGCCGGGATCGGGCCGGTTCCCATGATCGCCGGATCGACGCCGGCCGTGGCCCAGGAGACGATACGCGCGAGCGGGTGCACGCCGCGCTTTGCCGCCGCATCGGCGGTCATCAGCACGACCGCGGCGGCACCATCGTTGATGCCCGACGCGTTGCCCGCGGTCACAGTGCCGTTCTTGTCAAAGGCGGGACGCAGTTTTGCGAGGACCTCGACGGTCGTACCGTGCTTGGGATGTTCGTCGGTGTCGACAACCGTCTCGCCGCGGCGGGTCGCGATCTTGATCGGCACGATCTCGTCCTTGAAGCGGCCGGCTTTCTGCGCCGCTTCGGCCTTGGCCTGCGAAGCGGCAGCAAAGGCGTCCTGCTGATCCCGGGTGATCTGCCAGCGCTGAGCCACGTTCTCGGCGGTGTTGCCCATATGATAACCATTGAAGGCGTCCCACAGCCCGTCGCGGATCATCGTATCGACGAGCTCGGCGTCGCCCATCTTGACGCCGTTGCGCAGATGGATGCAGTGCGGCGCTTGGCTCATGCTTTCCTGCCCGCCGGCGACGACGATTTCGGAATCACCGGCGCGGATCGCCTGATAGCCGAGCGCCACTGTGCGCAGCCCTGAGCCGCACAGCTGATTGACCCCATAAGCGGTGACTTCGAACGGCAGCCCGGCGCCGACCGCCGCCTGCCGCGCCGGGTTCTGCCCTTCACCGGCGGCAAGGATCTGGCCCATGATGACCTCGGAGACCTCGTTCGGCTCGACCGCGGCACGGCGCAGCGCCTCTGCGATCGCAACCTCGCCGAGCTTGTGGGCGGGTAGGCTGGCGAGCCCGCCATTGAACGCCCCGACCGGGGTCCGAACGGCGCCGGCAATAACGATATCGGTCATGATGCGGGTCTCCTCGATCGTCTCAGCCAAATTTGTCAGCAGATCCAGGCGCTGGCCTTGAGAACACGCCTATAAGTGCGACCCGCGGCGGCCCATGTCCAGCCTCCGCGTATGGCCGAGGCGCGAAGCAAGCCGCGCCATCGTTATCTTGCCTTCGGCTGGGGCCACCGCTTGGCGGTCAAGCAGCGGTATGCAAGGCATGATCCGGCAAGCATCGGTGTATTGCGGCGTGTCGCGCTCACGGCTCGTCCTGTCCCCACCCGTTTATCAACGCGTCGGAATGTCAAACCGGCGCAGTCGCGGGACGGTTCGTGGTCACATTTTGGTGGCCGAAAGAATCCACCCCATACCATTTCGCGGTCGGCTGACCGCCGCCTCGCACAGCCTTAAGCCGGTAATGATAGCTGCGACTTCCTCTTTGCGCCAATAATTGGCGACTTCCGGAATCAGCTGATCGAGGACGATGCTCGTTACATGCCGCAACGAAAACCCGGCCAGTTGTTTCAGATATGGCGTCGGGGCAATGCCGCTTTTGATCGCCCCGTACAGCGGTACAGCAAGGCTACAGGCGAGCGTGTGTAGCAGCGGCAGCGGCATTCGCGAGGTCGCGTGAATCCTAATGGGATTCACGAAACGCACGATCCACTCATTACCTTCGTAACTGTAGACCCACAGGATCAGGCGGCCACCGGGGCGCAGCGCTCGGACCAGATTTTCGAGAGCGAGACGCGGACGGCGCAGATGGTGCAGGACACCGATGCATAGCACCAAGTCAAAACGCGAGTCCCACGGCAGCTCCGAGAGGTCGTACCGCTCGACAGCGGCGTTGGGAAAACTCGCCAGCGTGCGCCTTGCGGCCGCGAGTGAGTGCTCGTCATTGTCAAAGGCGACGACACTTTTGGCGCCCCAGACCAGCGGCCAATAGCTGTTGCGGCCCATACCGCACCCCGCATCCAGAACGTCCTTGCCGCTGACCTCCTCGGGGGTCAAATTAGTCCAGTTAAGGAATTGCCCCTGATATTGCGGCAGTATCTCGGAATACTTTTCCCACTCGTAGCCAAACCTCGCCTCGGACGCCATTCAACATTCCAGCGGTGAGCCGTGAGACCGCAGCAATGAGTTGTCAGGACGGCTTCGTGGAGCATCCCACAACCTGGAGCCCGGCGCGGTTCATGTGCGGCAAATGGACGAACCACTCATCAAAACCCGCCGCCAGCTTAACCAGGGTGCGGATACCGGGAAGAAAGCGAAACGCTCTATTGAAAACGAGGACATCGCTGTTCATCAGCAGACAGAACCCGAGAAAGCCGTGCCGGTCATAAATAACCGCCCCGAAGCCGACATCCTGCAATACTGGAACCGTTTCTTCGAATTGCAATGGTCGCTCGGTGGCGTGGTCGAGTGCTGGCGAAAGGCGGTAAACCAATTTTCGGATTGCGCGCCATAGGGCGAAATCATTGCAGGGTTCGCGGAAAAAGAAGTGGCCGCCCGGCTTCAGCACTCGAAACACCTCGGAAAATAGCGCCCGCCGATCGTTGACGTGGTGCACGCCACCGCAAATGAAGATTGCATCAAAGACGTTGTCCGAGAGCGGAAGCGCCGTCGCATCGCCTTGCACAAAGATAATATTCGGATGAGCCGTGTGATCCTTTATCCCGGCCTCAAGCATGTTTTGCGATATGTCGACGCCGATGCCGCAACCTATTCTGTCGCCGATCAGTTGCAGCGCAAGGCCACGTCCGCAGCAAATCTCGCCAACGAGCTTGAGTGACACGCCCTCGATCAGTCGGAACAAGGCACGGTCGAGGCAGGCCGCGTATTCGATCGTATGCGGGTAATTCAGATTGGCGATATAGGTCGGCGCGAGTTGGTCATAATGCGACTGCTGTTTTGCGGCGTCGGTTGAGCAGAACTGCTCGCCAAAAAGCGGTATCCCCGATGAGCTGAGGCGATAAGTATGTCGGCGATCGGGTGTTGTCAGCATGTCCTGCTCAAAGAGCAAATGCTGACCAGTGCGCGGGCAACGCAGCACCTCGAGAATAGTCGCGAGCTGCCGCCACTGTCCCCTCATGGGGAATGTAGTCCTCCAATGTAGGCCATCTCGGGATGGCTCGTTGCCATAACCTCGGCAACATGCTGCAGGCTGAGCCAGGTCCACAGAAAGAGCCGCCGGTCGGCGCGGCCGGCGCGATGGTCGTCCCATGCTTGTCGGGCCCAGCCGGAGCGGACCCCGTCGATCGGCTGAATCGGCGGCTCCGCGGGCTCGCTGCACAGCCATGTGGCGAGCGGGATGCCAAAGCCCTTTTTCTTTCGGTCCGATATCGCCGCTGGCAGCTGACGGCGGGCCACCTGCTTGAGCAGGTACTTCCGTTCGCCATTGCACAGCTTGAAATGGTTGGGCAGCCGCCGGCAAAAATCGACCAGATCATTGTCGAGAAAGACCGCGCGGGTTTCGAGCGAATGCATCATCGCAGCGCGGTCGACCTTCATCAGGATGTCATCCTGAAGATAAAAGGTGGTGAAGAACTCGAGCGCGCGGTCGACCACAGGTTTGCCGTCACCCGAATCCCACAGCGCAATCGCCTCGTCATAGACCTCCTCGACGCGAACCGGGGCTTCGAGCAACGCGGCGAGATCGCGCGGCTCGACTGGCGCCATCCACACCGGCAGGCGCATGTTAGCCGGATAGGAGAGCCCCATCAGGCTGCGGCGCAATTTGAAATCGAGGCTCATATTGGCCGGCGAGATCGGCAGCAGATCAGCCAACCGGCGCAGACCCCGGTGACCGCAAGCCGGTATCAAGCGCGCGTAAAGCGCAGCCGGTTTTAGCGCCAGGAACGGGTCGTAGCCTGCAAACAACTCGTCGCCGCCATCGCCGGTGAGTGCCACGGTAACCTTTTCCCGAGCAAAGGCGCTGAGCATCGCGGTCGGCAGAATGGATGCGTCGCCCAGCGGCTCGTCGAGGCCGCCGAGCACGACCGGCATCAATTCCCGCATCTGCTCGATCCCGAGCACGCGCTCATAATGATGCGAGCCGAGACGGGCAGCCACAGCGCGCGCATAGGGCCTCTCGTCAAATGAAGGCTCGGCAAAGCCGATCGTGAATGTCTCAAAGCGGTCGCTCGGCCTTGCGATAGCGAGCGCCGTCAGCACGAGGCTCGAATCGATCCCGCCCGACAGAAAAACACCAAGCGGGACATCACTCATCAGCCGCCGCCGCGCTGCCTGAACCAGTAATGCCGTAAGTTCGTCGATCAGCCGGGGTTCATCCTCGGCGCTGAGGCTGTCGTCGGGTTCAAGGCGGAACTGCCAGTATGCCTGCTGGCGCAGCGCGGCATTGCATAAATCGAAGCGGAGCCAATGCCCACCCGGCAGCTTTTGTACACCCGCCAATAGCGCGCAGGGCGCAGGGATGTAGCCGTAAGCGAACAGCTTTTGCAGCGCCCGCGGATCGATCGAATGCGGGACCGCGGCATGACGGGCCAGCGCGCTCAATTCGCTCGCAAAAGCGAACAGCCCCGCTCGATGAGAAAAGTAGAGCGGTTTCTCGCCGAAGCGATCGCGTGCCAGAAACAGGCAAGCCCGCTGACGATCGTAAATAACCCCAACTATGGATACGCCTTGAGGCGTTGGCTTGTGAGCGAGATGGAAGGCTTGCCCGGCCTGAAAGCGTAAGCGACGAGGCAGGACAGGACATGGACCATGGCGTTGATCACCGACCTGTGGCGTGAATGCTCAAGCC
>JAFAOB010000080.1 GCA_019238055.1 Alphaproteobacteria bacterium | reverse complement strand
AGGTGGTCGCGATAACGGCGCGCCCGATCCCCGCAAGTAATCCAATCCCGATTACGATGTCGCCTTTGTCGTCGGTCCCGATGGATACTGGAGAGGCCTATTGTGGCCCAGACGAACGCCAGTGCGGTCGAGATCAGGGCTCAAGGCGCTGATAACGGCAAAAGCAGCTCCACATCGTCATTCTGAATATTGTTCACGCGCTCGCTGATTGGCGTGATAGTAAGCCCGCTCGCATAGGGCAGGAGCAGTTTCTTTGCCGTTGCCGGCGACGCCGTAAGCCAGAGCTGATAATCGGCCGGCGCAATGATCACCGGCATGCGATCATGCACCTCGCTTATCAGCTTGCTCGCCGCAGTCGTAATGATCGTGAACGTCTCGACCGGATCACCGCTCTCCGGTGTCCATTTCTCCCATAATCCGGCAAAAGCGATCAGCGCTCCATTGCGAACGGCGATCTTGTACGGCTGTTTTTTGGAGCCGTGGGCTTCCCATTCGAAGAAGCCATTTGCGGGCACAAGGCATCGTTGAGATCGGAAAGGTGCGCTATACGCAGCTCTTTCCTCGAGGGCTGCGGCAGGGGCATTGATCATCCGGGCCCCGAGCGAGAGATCACGAGACCAGGGAGGCACAAGACCCCAGCGGGCAAGATGGAGCTCCCGGCCTTTTCCCTCGGCTATGACGATTGGCGATGTTTGAGTAGGCGCAATGTTGTAGTGCGGCATCAATGCCGGCACGTTTTGGACTTTGAACTGTTTCCGGATCTCAGCCGGAGGCGCTGTGAGGTAAAAGCGTCCGCACATGGTCGACCTACTCCGACGCGCGGGGCGTTCTCCCGTTGCTTCCGTCCTGAACCGCCCGAGAGCGTCAGCTCCTCGGGTCGATCGGCGTCACCACCCCTTGGCCGCTTCGATACACCTCGCCGGCGTCCAAACAAAGGCTCTTGCGGAACCGCCCGGCAACGATTTGGACTCCGGATCGCAGCTGCTCAAGCCCGCCCACGAGAACCATCAATCTCTTTAAACGCCAACGCTTGCGCTATCAATCTCACCCGCAACGGGTCAAGCAGCCGCATTTGACCTTCTCTCGTTAAGTCCGTGTCATGTGGTGGCGGTGCAGGCACGCCAAATCCGTCGGGCGAGGCATCGGGACGAGCTGGTTTACGTCTGTTCTCCCGCTGATGCGTCAATTGACCGCCAGCCGTGATCCAAAAGCTGCCGGCTGGTACAGTCGAAGGCGAACCAGTTTCCGCCATTTGTCGCCGGCTGATCATAGCGGCGATCGATCGGCAGTCCGGCAAGGTGACAGTATAGTAAAGTGCCGGTCCCGCCATGACCGATGATCGCCAGATCGCCATTACCGGGTTGCGACAGTATCTTCTCGACCGCGCCAACAATCCGCGTCTGGGCAGCGATCGCAGGCTCCCAGCCACGCACGCTTTCTTGCGGATGAGCAAAGAACGCGTCGGCAGTTGCTTCGAACTCCTGATTGGCGAGGTAACCCGTCGCCGATCGGTCATTCTCGCCGAGGTCGTCGATGATGGTGTAACCGCTGAGCCCGAGCCGATCGGCGAGAATGAGCGCAGCGTCGCGCGCTTTCCGCTCGCCGCTCGCGAAAATAAGGCGCACCCCTCTTATCCAGGGATAGGCGATCATCGCCCACATGCGCGCGCGACCGCGCTCGTTGAGCCGCCAATCAGGAACCGGCATGTCCGGGTCGATCACAACATCCGGATGAGTGATAAAGAAAACCGTCGGCACCGATTTTGACCCCTTCACCCCGTCATCGCCACGCACGGGTAATAATAGCAGTGATACGAGGAGATCAACGCGAATAGAACACCGCAGAGCGGTGCATCTGCAGCGCGAAACAAACGGAATAGGGCCCGAGGAACAGATCGCCGAGCGCGCGACGTAATAGATAGGTGAGCCGCCGCTGCGCCAGGTGATGCGACCGATCGTGGATCATGTGGCAGCGCTGGCACAGGCTTTTGAGGTTCCGCATCCGGTTATTGCGCGGGTCGTGATCGAGATGAGCGGCGGCGAGGACAACCCGGGTGTGCCGCATCTGCGCGGTTTCAACAAGGTCGGGCCAGCGCGCCGGACGCCCGCGACCGTTGCGCCAAGTGCGACGAGCGGGATCGAACCATCGTCCATCGGGCAGACAGCGGACCGTTACGCCATGCGGTCGGCCGCATCCCTGGCAGATCCCGGCGGCACGCTCGAACCGAATCCGCCGACTGATTTCCTGCCAATTTTCCGGATAAAACCCCCGCATTTCAGGCTTGATCGGCATTTCCGTCTCCGTTGGCCGAGACGTCGGCCACCTTCTTGCCGAGCAGACGATAGACGTTCGCCCGGCCAATGCCGAGACGGCGCGCGATTGCCGCCGGACCGAGCTTCTCCTCTCGGCGCAAGCACATAATTTCGGCAGCATCGACTGATGGCTTGCGGCCCTTGTAGACACCGCATGCTTGGCAGCACTGGTCCCTCGAGATGACGCTCACGGCGCAAATCGGTCTCGAATTCGGCGAACATACCGAGTGTGTCGAGAAATGCTTTGACAGGTGATGCCGGTGTCGACCGGCTGTTCAGTCGCGTTCAGCGCCTCCTTGGCTTTGCGTTCGTGCACGATGTCATCGAGGTCCTTCAGCGGCCGGGTCACGGCCAATGGCCGATGACGAGCGTATCGCCGGCCCGCCGGAAATCGAGCAACAGTTGCAGTTCGGTAGTGCCGCCGCGGCGAGTAGCGCTCGCCTGCTCGGCGCGGATTACCTCGCAGCCGCTGTCTCGAGCGCGGCGCATTGGATCGAAAGATCGAAGGTCGAGACCCGGGCATCGCCGTAAAGCGACATAAGGCCAAAACGTCTCGTTAGCTACCAGACCTTGGCCTGATACGGTCTCAGAGCCGGTTTTTCAATATGGATGTTTCGATGCGGATGTTTCGATGCGGAGGATGGACCCATCGCAATCAGATTACAGCGGGTTGGGCCGGAGAGTATTCGGGGCATGTCGAGAAGACGGCTGGCGAAGGCAGAGGAGTTGCCGCCTGACCCGAGGTCCTCTGGACTTGAATGTTGGGCACGGCAGATGGCCTTGTCCAAGTTTTACACTACTCGCCATGCGAGGTGCGCGGTGACCGACGCCCGTGGCATCACTGCTACCTCGCGGTCTGCGGGTCTGGCCGCGTATCGACACTGACTGTCGTCGAAAGACCGGGCCGCAACGCGCCGAGTCTTGCATTGCTGTCATCGAGGGCGATGCGGATGGGTACGCGCTGCACGATCTTGGTGAAGTTGCCGGTGGCATTCTCCGGCGGGATCACGCTGAACACCGCACCCGTTCCCGGCGCCAAGCTCAGAACATGGCCGTGGAAGACCTTGTCCGGCAACACGTCGGCGCCGACCTGCGCCACCCGGTTGCAGACATAGCCGTCGATCGGCGAGCGGATCTCGGTATAGCCGAGATTGAGCCGGGTGGTTTCGACATCGGCCTTGGCCTGAGCGATGCCGGTACAGGCTTTGGCAATCTCGGCCTGCGTTCCTCGCGGAGATAGCCTCGTGGGATCAAGATCAGTCTTGTCGCGTTGGCCGCAGCGTACTTCCCGGATTTAGTCTGTATCCGGGAACCTCTTCGAGACATGCGGAGACGCAAATGGCACAAACCGGTACGGCGACGAAGCCGATTACCCCGGCGCCGGAAAACATCCCGATCTTGCTGATCGTCAACGGTGTCGAGAGGCAGCTCAGACTTGCGCCGTGGACGAGCCTGCTCGACGCCTTACGCAATCATCTCGATCTGACCGGCACCAAAAAGGGCTGCGACCATGGCCAATGCGGTGCCTGTACCGTGTTGGTGGAGGGACGACGTATCCTCTCTTGCCTCTCGCTCGCCGTGATGAAGGATGGCGCCCATGTGACCACCATCGAGGGCTTGGCACAGGGAGGCGCGCTGCATCCGTTGCAGCAGGCGTTCATCGATCATGATGCGTTCCAGTGCGGCTACTGCACGCCGGGACAGATTTGTTCGGCCATGGGCCTGATCGCTGAAGGCCGAGCGAAAAGCGCCGAGGAGATCCGCGAACTGATGAGCGGCAACATCTGCCGTTGCGGCGCCTATCCCAACATCGTGGCGGCGATCCAGCAGGCAATGGGGCAATCATGATCAATTTTCAGTACGTTCGGGCCACCGATGTGGCCGACGCGGTGCACCGGATTGCCGCCGATCCGGCGGCGACATTTATCGCTGGCGGCAGCAACCTGATCGATCTGATGAAATATGACGTCGAACGACCCTCGCGGCTGATCGACATCACGCGGTTGCCGCTGAAAAGCGTCGAGGAAACAGCGGACGGGGGATTGCGGATCGGGGCACTCGTGTCGAATTCCGATCTCGCCTATCACCCGCTGATCGCTGCGCGCTATCCGCTGCTTGCGAGTGCCATCCTGGCAGGCGCCTCGGCGCAGTTGCGCAACATGGCGTCAACCGGCGGCAATCTGCTGCAGCGCACGCGCTGCTACTATTTTTACGACACCGCGACGCCCTGCAATAAGCGCGAACCCGGCAGTGGCTGCTCCGCCATCAGCGGCCTCAACCGCATGCACGCGATCCTCGGCACGAGCGAAGCGTGCATTGCGACGCATCCCTCTGACATGTGCGTGGCGCTAGCGGCACTCGATGCCAGAGTCCATGCCGCCGGGCCGGCTGGGGCACGTACGATTGCGTTTTCGGATTTCCATCGGCTGCCGGAGAACACGCCGGAGCGCGACACGAACCTGCAACCGAACGAGATTGTCACGGCGGTCGAACTTCCGGCGCGCGGCTTTGCCGCAAATTACACGTATTTGAAGATCCGCGATCGGCTCTCCTATGCGTTCGCGCTGGTGTCTGTCGCGGCCGCGCTGGAACTGCAAGGAGATACGATTATAGAGGCCCGTCTGGCGCTCGGCGGCGTTGCGCACAAGCCTTGGCGCGATCCGACAGCCGAAGCGGCGCTGCGTGAGCAGGCTCCCAGCCAGGCGACGTTTAACCGCGCTGCAGACGTCTTCCTGCGTGATGCCAAGGCTTTCGGGCACAATGCCTTTAAGATCAATCTCGCCCACCGCGCCATCGTCCGTGCACTGATACAGGCGGCGGCCGGCACCCCCCAGTCCCAGTCCGACAAGAAAATCCGGTGAGCAGGAGCCAAGCATGACGAATTACATCGGCACCGCCACATCCCGCATCGATGGTCGCGCCAAGGTCACTGGCGAGGCGAAATACGCCGGAGAGTTCAATATCACTGGCCTCGCTCATGCCAGCGTCGTTGCATCCACGATCGCCAAGGGCCGCATCGCGCGCATCGACGCGAGCGCGGCGCTTTCGGTTGAGGGTGTGCTCGACGTGCTCACCCATCTCAATCGGCCGCCGATGGCGAGCGCCGACAGCGCCTACGATGACGACACGGCTCCTGAGGGTTCGCCGTTCCGGCCGCTCTACAACGACCGGATCTGGTTCAACTTCCAGCCGGTCGCGCTGGTGGTCGCCGAGAAACCGGAAATCGCGCGCTTTGCGGCGGCGCTGGTCCGCGTGGAATACGAAGAACAGGCGCACGTCACAGATTTGCATCGTCAGCGTGACAAAGCTTTCGCATTGGAGCCGGGCAAGAACCATTCCGCCCCGCCAAAGCCGCGCGGCACGGCCGAGCAAGCATTTGCTGCAGCCGCGGTGCGCCACCGCGGCGAGTATTACGTTCCAATCGAGCATCACAACCCGATCGAACTCTTTGCCTCGACGGTGATCTTCGAGAGTGATGGCAAGCTGACGGTCTATGACAAGACCCAGGGTGTGCAGAACGTGCAGCGCTATCTATGCAATGTGCTCGGCACGGAGCCTGAGGAGGTGCGCGTCATGTCGCCGTTTGTCGGCGGCGCGTTCGGTTCCGGGCTGCGCCCGCAATTCCAGGCGGTGCTGGCCGCACTGGCGGCACGCGCCCTCAAACGCTCGGTTCGTCTCGCGCTGACCCGGCAGCAGATGTATGGACTTAGCTACCGGCCTGCGATGATTCAACAGATCGAGCTAGGCGCAAGCGCTGGTGGAACGCTCGATGCAATCGCGCACGACGCCATCACGGTCACTTCGCAATACGAGGATTTCCATCGCCAAGAAACCGGCTGGTCCGGCCTGCTCTATAGATGCGCCAATGCGACATACGCACACAGGCTCGCGCGGCTCGATCTTGAGACGCCGTGCGACATGCGCGCGCCCAGTGCCGCGACTGGGGTCTATGCGCTCGAATGCGCGATGGACGAACTCGCGGTCGCCCTCAAGCTCGATCCGCTCGAGCTTCGTCTGCGGTATTATTCGGATCGCGACCAGAACACCGACCGGCCGTACAGCAGCAAGAGCCTGCGCGAGTGCTACCGACAGGGCTCGCAAGCTTTCGGTTGGGACAAGCGCAACCCTGAGCCACGCTCGACGCGCGACGGCACCGAGCTGGTGGGCTGGGGCATGGCGAGCGGCGTCTGGGAAGCATTGCAGGTACCGATCGCGGCACGCATCGTGCTCACGGCCAACGGCCACGCCGAGGTTTCCTGTGCAACTTCCGATATCGGCACCGGCACCTACACGATCATGGCGCAGGTCGCGGCCGAGATGCTCGGGCTGCCGCTCGACAATGTCACCGTCAAGCTCGGCGACTCGACGCTGCCGCAATCGCCGGTCGAAGGCGGATCATGGATCGCGGCGTCGGTGTCGAACGGGATAGCGACGACGGCCGGCGCGGTTCGTGAGGAATTGTTGCGCTTGGCAAAACAGATGCCGAATTCGGCACTCGCTGATGCGACGGCTGACGAGGTCACGCTTGCCGACGGTATGCTTGTCAGTAAGCGCGATGCCACATGCGCAGTATCGATCGCAGAGGCGATGCGGCACCGGGGCGTAGACCGCATCGAACAGGAGAAATCCACCACCTTCGATGATGACGGCTCACATGCGCACAACACGCACTCGGCGGTCTTTGCCGAAGTAAAGGTCGACGAAGAGCTCGGCGTCATCCGCGTCACCCGGGTGGTCAGTGCAATCGCGGCCGGGCGCATCCTCAACACCAAGACCGCGCGCAGCCAGATTATCGGCGGCGTCGTATGGGGTATCGGAATGGCGCTGCACGAGGAAACGCTCATCGACCACAATTTCGGCCGCATCATGAATGCGAACATTGCCGAATATCATGTCCCGGTGAATGCCGACGTGTACGACATCGATGTTATTTTCGTCGACGAGCTGGACGCCATCGTCAATCCGCTCGGCATAAAGGGATTGGGCGAGATCGGGATCGTCGGCGTTGCCGCTGCTATCGCCAACGCGATCTATCACGCCACCGGCATGCGCGTGCGCGACCTGCCGATTACACTGGACAAATTGCAGCGCTGAACCGGAAATGCTGTTCTGTGCAATGGCTAGGTGACTGGCTCCAGCGAGATGATGGCCGTATAGTCCCTGCAATGCAAAATAACGCGCGGACACCGCTCCTCGTGCCATCGCGTGTCGGGGGCGATCGATCGGAACGACACTCATCAAAGCGCCAAGAGCTGAACGTTGCGGTGCAAAATCAATCGCTGCGCGGTCGATCGCAGAACCGGTTATGATCTTGGGCTACTTCATAAAACAGCCCGTCAAATGTCAAGCTCGGCTCACGCCATGCCCCGTTTACAAAAGGGAATCCTTATAGGTTTATCAATGCTGCTGGCGGTCGTATCGAGCCTAGCCAAGGCCGTCGATTCGGACCAGCAGGTTCTACACGTCCTCAATCGCTTGGCCTTTGGTCCGACCCTTGAAGATTTCAATTATGTGAAAATGGTCGGGGTCGAACGTTACATCGCCGAGCAGCTCGACCCGGCGAGCATCGACGAGCCGATCGAATTGCGGTTTCGGCTGGCTCAGATCGCGACGTTCGGTCTCGGCGCTGCCGAATTGCGCCAGCTTTACCAGCTCCCGTCTGTGTCGGGCCCCGTCAAGCCGGCGCTGGACGAGATCAAAGCGCAAGAGCGGCGAGCAAACCTGATTGCGCGCGAAGCCGCCGAGGCGCGTGTTTTGCGGGCGGTGCTGAGTCGGCGCCAACTGGAAGAAGTCATGGTGAATTTTTGGTTCAATCACTTCAACATTTTCGCCGGCGAAGGGCTGGAACATATCTGGATTGGCAATTACGAGGAACAGGCGATCCGGCCCAACGCGCTTGGCCATTTTCGCGACCTGTTATTCGCAGTCGCCAAGCATCCGGCAATGCTGGCGTATCTCGACAACACGCAGAACATCGGGTCGTCCAATGGCGAGCATGATCGGCTCAACGAAAATTTTGCGCGTGAAGTCATGGAGTTGCACACGCTCGGAGCGGATGGCGGGTACAGCCAAGCCGATGTCGAGGTTTTGGCCCGCGTCTTTACCGGGTGGCGGATCAATTCCTCTGATTCGAGCGAGTTCCCCGGTGTCGCCGCGGTGTTCGAAGGGGCGCGCCACGATTACGCCGACAAGGTATTTCTCGGACGGCCGCTAGAGGCGCGCGGCAAGGCCGAAGGCGAGGAAGCGCTCGCGATCCTGGCCTCCAGTCCAGCGACAGCGCATCATCTAGCATTCGAACTTGCGCAATATTTCGTCGATGATACGCCGTCGGCAGCCCTCGTAGAGCGGCTTGCAGCGCGTTTTCTCGCCACTGGCGGCGATATTCGCGAGGTGCTGAGGACCTTGTTTGGCAGTTCCGAGTTTTGGACGAGCGCAGGCGAGAAATATAAGACACCATATGAATTCGTTATTTCGACGGCGCGCGCCGGCGGGCTGCCGATGAACAATGTCCGCCCGCTGCTCGCCTGGATGAGCCGGCTTGACATGCCGCTTTACGGCTGCGAGACACCTGACGGATATAAGAACACAGCGGAGGCGTGGCTGAGCCCGGACTCGACGCTCCGCCGGATTGCGTTCGCCAGCGCCTTTGCCCGCGGCGCCGTGCCCATTGCACGAGAGACGAGTGGCGATCCCGTTCTGCCGCCGATCAAACAGTCCTTCTCGGTCGATCCCAAGCGGCTGGAAACGGTTTTCAGGTCGATCTTAGCCCCCGAAACGCGCGCTGTCGTCAATATGGCACCACCAGGACAGCGCGCAGCCTTAATCCTCGGCAGTCCCGATTTTATGCGTCGCTAACCCCAATACTGTTCAGATAAGATATGGAGCCACAACATACAGCGTATGTTTGAGGTCAAGCCCTACAATATATTATTTCATATTCGCTTAACTGAACAGTATTGGGTCTAATACGGATTTCCGCAATTTTCTGGATGCAACGATATCATGCATTCGAGATCACGGTGAGATAGGGATCGCTGCACGATTTGTTCAAAACCGCACGCTAAACGGGATCAGTGCATAGTCGCACCTGTCCGCCGTTTCGGCGTCAATGTGGCGGCGAGGTTTGTCAGCCACGCGACTGCACTTGGCGTGCGGTGCCAAGCCGAGCCGCATTCCGTGACGTAGTAAGTCGCCTCGTCCGGCCCACCCACGGTGATGTAGTCGTCGTCCGAGATCACCGGAGGCTTCGTGCCGGCCAGGATGGCGGGTACATGCTCGTTCGCGGGCCAGGCATCCTTGATCAGGGCCGCGGCCTGCTCGTCCTCTCCGCTCTCACGAAAAGCCACAAGCGCCCGGGTATAGAGCCAGAACGCACTTTCGTCCTCATAGGCGGCCAGCAACTCTTTGAGCGCGCTGTCATCGTCTTGTCTGAGCAGGCATCCGGCAAGGACGTATCATATTCCCTGATTGTCGTTCGGGTTCAACTTGAGCATATCGCGGTAATGGCCGAGGGCGCCGGCGACGTCGCCGAGTTTCAGGAGCGTGCCCGCGAGACCGGCCCTGGCCCGCATATACGGGCGTGTTTCGAGAAAGCCCCAGAAGTGGCCGGCATACTCCTTGAAACCCTGTGGTCCGAGCGCCAATTCCCCGGCCTCGACACCCTTCGCATAGTAGTCTCGAGCCTCCTCGATAGATCGGGCTGCTTCTTCGGCCAGGAGGACATAAGCATCAGCGCAAAGCGGCGAGATGCCAAGTGCTTTACGGGCGAGCGCTATCCGGGAACGGGGGTGGTTCGCTCCCCGGCCTCGTACATCACGTCTTGCGCTTTTGCTGTCGCATCATCACCGCGGCGTCCGCTGAGCGCCGCCAGGAAACTCTCCATCGCGCGTCTGTCCGGCAACGCCGCGGCGGCGCTGGTTTTCATCGGGGTTTTCGGGGCTGTTTTCGAGCGCGGCTTCTTCGAGATTGGCATCCCTTGTTCCTCGTTCCGATTTTCGTATCGCCCTGAGCTTATGGGCTGCCCATCCGATGCCGGCGACAATCTCAGGATTACTGAAACCGGTATGGTGGAGAAAGTCACTTTGCGAAGTCGCCATCTGTTTTGCCCGGCGAGACAAGAAGGCCGCCATCGATCGAGACCGATTTGACCTTATAGGTTGGCATCGACCAAGGGCCGGTGATCAGGATCTGCGCGTTTCCGAGCTTGCGGAGCTGCTGCACCCACAAATAATCGAGGCGACGCGAAATCAGATCGACTATTCCGCTCCCAGATACCGACATCTTTGGAGAGGTTATCTTCAAATCGCTATTGTAGAGAATGCCGTGATTGATAGTACCAGACCCCGATAGTGACTGAAACGCGATATCCTTCGGCCGCGAATAGGCAAACGGACCTGCAATATTCCTGGATAAGTTGATCAGCGCAGGGCCCGATAACCTCCCGTTTGTGAGATCAATCCGGCAAGTACCATTCAGAGAGGAAACGATTTCTTTATCATTATCGCCCTCTCCGCTGACCGCGATCGATACATCGCCGCGTCCCGCGAGCTGGTTAAAACCGGCAGCTCCGGCAAACAACGGTCCGGCCTCGATCCCGTGCAAATCAAGGCTGGCGGCGACTGCCAGGGTTTTGCCGGTGCTATCAGCAACGATCTTGCCACTGCCGGTTCCTCGGTAAAGGTTCAGCGCGGTCAGATTGAGCACCAACCTGCCATGCTGGAAGTACAGAGCGAGGGCGGTGTTGCCGAGTTCGATATTGCGAAAGCCAATAACATTCGCACGCAAGCTCAGATCCGCGTCGGCCAGCTGGAGCGGCTTTAGATCGATCGGGGTCGTGTTCCAGCGCGGCGGGCGAGCCTCTCGGGGCGGCTGCGCCGCCGCCTCGCCCGCCCCGGTGTCCGATATTGTCGGGATGGGCGGTGAATCTGGACGTGTCGGAGCCTCGGCAGGCTCACGCTTGAAGTAGGGACTGAGATCGAGCGCAGCGATCTCCAGGTGGCCCGATAGCACTGGCCGCGGGTCACGTCGTTCGAGGCTCAGCGCCCCTCTTGCCGTGCTTGAATCCAAGGCGATCGCGGTGTCGGTCAGATGAAGGCGCGACCGGGCAGCGTCGATTTTGCCGCGCAACACGAAATGCCCAAAACCATTTCCATGCATCGGAAACCGCAATCCGATCCAATCGACAAAGCTGCGCATCGAGGGCGCGTCGACATGAATCGCGCCGATCATCTCCGGATGCGGCCCTCCTTTCACGTCCCCAGCGAAATCGGCCCCGACCGGCGCCGAAACGATATGAACTGTGACGGGGCTTGTCTCGCCTTCCCATAATTTTTCGGGCGATGTCGCGGTCACGGCGACAGTCACCTTTTTGCCGTTCCAGATCGCCTCGCCTTTAGCGGCGGCAGGCAGCGGCCGCTCGGGCCTCGAAAACTTCAGGTCGAGATCAGTGACAAGGCGCCTCGTGCCGTTGCGCTGATCGAGATAGTCCGCGGTGCCGCGAAGGATCGTCAGGTCAGCGATCGCGACCGTGAACCTGGCTCCGCCGGGCGACGAGGTGATGGCTGGTTGTGGCTGCTGTGGCCGAGCAAACACCCAGTTCCGGCGGCCCTGCTTGTCAATTTCGAAATGAAAAGCGGGCCGCATCAATTCGATCCGGTCAATTTGGATCCTGCCGCGTACCAGCGGCAGGAATTCAACCAAAACGTCAACGCTTCTGGCCTGCAGCAGATCGGACCTGAAGTCCTGGGTCGGGCTCGGCAAGCTGACATCGGTCAACACAAAGCCGAGATGTGGGAACAGCCGGAGATGGAGCGGGCCGGCAATCCGCAGATCGCAGCCGGTTTTCTCCCTGATAAGCGTTACGATGTTATCTTTAAGAAAATCGCCAGGGATCAAAAATGGCGTAACAAGCAAGAGAATCAAGACAGCCGAAACTGATGCGACACCGGCAATCGCCAGCTTCCTCATTTCTAAATATCCCCCGCTGAATTATGCCACCCCTTGGCGGCACGATTCTTTAGCCCACAACGCCCTGTCTTTGATGCGGCGAAGGAACGCAGACCCGAGATGAGGAAGCAATCTTGTTGCAGCGCGACGGCGCCGGCCGAAAACGGACCGGCCCCAGCGCCCGCACCAGGGTGACGAGTGCGATATGATCTATGACGGGATCGTCAGGGTGATCAGCTGTCGCGCGGCGTGATCGATTTGGTCGAGATGGCGACAGGCGTCGATCAATTCGGCAAAGCGCTCCTCGGAGATCGCGAGACCCGGCGCGACCGGGCGAATGCGCCGCGCCTGTTCTTCGAAACCCCAGATGAATTCGCGGCCGGTGCCCTCCTTGGTAAAGCTGCGGCCGTCCTTGGTGAAAACCGTGATCCGCGGCCCGAACAGGGTGCGGCGCACGGTCGGGATCAGTGTGACCCGATGCATCAATTCGAGCACAGCCGGCGGATCGCTCTCGCCGGGGCCCGGCCTGTCGCCGCGCAATAGCGGGTAGCCGCGCTCGACCGCTCCCCAGGCGCTGAAATATTGCGTGCTGCCGATTTGCGGCGGGTTGTCGATGCCGCGACTAGGGAAGGCCGGGCTCGGATATTCGGTCTCGAGCCAGTTGACCAGCGCCTCGATGCGGTCGATGTCCTGATAGCGAATGTTGTTTTCTTCGCAGAGCCGCGCCGTTACATCGACATGGGCGATGTTGTAGCCGGCGGTCGAATAGATCCGGTACAGCGTTTCAAGAAAGATCCAGTCGCGCCCCAGACCCTCGGTGATCTTTGCCAGATCGCCGCGGTTGTCGCCGGTAAAGCTGTAGCGCAATTCGCCGCGGTTATTGCCGGCATAGGAATGATAAAAGCCGGCCTCGCCCTCCAATGTGGTCTCGCCGCCGGGTGTGCCGTGCCGGGCCAAGGCGACTGCGAGCAGGGCGTTGCGCACGGCGCCGCCCTCGCGCAATGAGCGGCCGCCGCTGCGCGCGCCTTCGAGGTTGCCGGAAGCAAGGTTCACACATTGCGCGATCGCGCCATGGATCTGTTCCGCGTCGAGCCCGCCGAGCTTGGCGGCGGCGATCGCCGCGCCAAAAATGCCGAACACCGGCCCGGCATGAAAGCCGCGCGACATGACGGTCGGGATGAACTCGGCGGCCATGCGCTCCATGACCTCGTAGCCGGCAGCAACCGCGACGAGAAAGTCGCGGCCGGAAGCGCCCGAGACTTCCGCCGCGACCAACGTCGCCGGCAGGATCGCGGTGCCGGGATGGGTCAGCATGCGGAACGTGTCCCATTTGCCGCCGGCAAAGATCGTCTCGGTGTTGACAAAGGCGGCACCGGCCTTGGTCAGTTTGGCGCCATTGCACAAGACCGTGGCGGCCCCGCCGCCGCCCGCCTCTTCCTCTTGCATCATCGCCAAGGCCTGCCTGCTCGCCGGCATGTCGTGCGCGACCAAGGCTGAAGCCAGCGCCTCCAGGGTGACGCCCTTGGCACGGTCGACGACCACCGCCGGCAAATCCTCGTATTTCAAGCGGCCGACAAACTGTGCGAGCTCCCGGCTCAACGACATGACAATGCCTCCCCAACGAATGCAGCACAGCTTAGCGCGATTTGCGGTGATCGGCCGAGATCCCGTGATGCAGGGCGCAGCCGGTGCAGCCCGCGGTTGCGGCCAAGCTGCGGCGGCAGATCATGTTTGCCTAGATCTCGCCTTCCTGCTTCAGCATGTGCACGGTTTTGCGCAGGGCGGCGATCGTGTCTTCGAGTTCCTCTTCGCCGTGGGTGGTGGAGACGAGGCCGCCCGGGCTGCCGTTAAAATCAACGCCGCCGATCATCATCGCCAGCCGCAATTTATGGACAATGTCGGCCTGTCGATTGCCGGTCAGGCTCTCGGTCGAGTGTTGATATGGGTCGAATTGGGTCGGCGTGATTGCGACGCGATCCGGGTTGGTAAAAATATGCAGCATCGAAAACGTGCCATAAGCCGCCCACGGCACCCGCTCCTCCTCAAACACCTCGTTGATACGACGGCGCAATGCCTCGCCATAGCGGTTGGCGCGGGTGCACGCATCGCTGGTGCCGACGATCTCGAGTGCGGCGACGCCGGCCGCGGCCGATAGCGGATTGGCATTGAATGTGCCGGGATGGGCGATCTTTTCGCGCTCCGCCGCCTTGGTCGCCTGAAAATCGAGGAGGTCGAGGATGTCCTTGCGCCCGGTGACCGCCCCGCCGGGCAAGCCGCCCGACAAGATCTTGGCCAAGGTCGTCAGATCGGGCCTGATGCCGTATTCGGCCTGCGCTCCGCCGGGCGTCACGCGAAAACCGGTCACGACCTCGTCAAAGATCAGCAACACCCCACGCTGTTGCGTCATGTCTCGCAGCGCGTGCAGAAATTGCGGGTCGATCGGCAGCCGCGCGCCATGCGCCCCGGTCGGCTCGAGGATCGCCGCCGCGATATCGTTGTGCTCGTCGAGCAGGCGGGCGAGCCCGGCGACATCGTTCTGCTCGGCCAACAGCACGTTGCCGGCGACACCGGGCAACACGCCCGCGGTCGGGCTGCCGTCGAAATGATTGGCAAAGCCCGAGGTCATGTGGTCGTGCCAGCCGTGAAAATGATGCTTGAAGCGAATGATCTTCGACTTGCCGGTGAACGCGCGCGCCAGCCGCACCGCCATCAATGTCGCCTCGGTACCCGAAGAGGTAAAGCGCACCCGTTCAGCTGACGGCACCAATCTCAAGACCCATTCGGCCCAGGCGATCTCGGTCTCGTGGCTGGCGCCGTAATGGGTTCCGCGCTCGATCTGCTCGTGCACCGCGGCAACCACTTTGGGGTGCGAATGGCCGAGCAACAAGGCACCGTGACCGCCGAAATAATCGACATATTCATTGCCGTCGACATCCCATTTGCGCGGCCCTTTGGCCCGGGTGATGTAGAGGCCGTAAGGCTCGATGTAGCGCGAATCGTGGGTGATGCCGCTCGGGAACAGCTGCTGGGCCTTGATTGCGGCAGCAGCCGAACCCAGGGTGGCGGCGCGATAGGCGGCGATAATTGGCGAATTTGTTGTGATCGTATCGGGCATGGCGGTCACTCCTCGCGTCGAGAACGCGGTGTCGCCGTTGTTTTATGCCCCAAGACCAAGGGCGGCCAAGCGTCTAAGGGCGAGGCGAAGCCCAAAAAGAAGAAGGGCCGCCCCGCAGGGCAGCCCTTCCGCCGAATACCGGCGGCCGTGTCGCGGCCGCAAACCGTTGCACCTATGTCAGGCGCGGATCTCCGCAGAAGAGATCCTGGTCACGGCAGCGATCGACCGCGGTTTAAGGCTAGACACAGGATCACCTCCTTTCTGTTGTTGGGCCAATGAGACGCAACATAGGCATTCGCCCGCCGCGGCGCAAGCGAGTTATTTGCAACCGCATCGGATGGCACCCGGCCGGTTTCGCGCTAGACTGCGCAAACGGCTGATAATCGAGGGGAGAAGCGACCATGCGCCGCAGCGAAGAGCGGATCCTGACCACCCATACCGGCAGCCTGCCGCGCCCGGCCGAGCTGACCCGGCTGCACATTCGCCGCGCCCGCGGCGAATCGATCGATCCGGCCGAATTCGATCGCCTCGGCAAAGAAGCTCTGCGCTGGATCGTCACGAAGCAGGCCGAAGCCGGGGTCGATATCGCCAACAATGGCGAACAGCAGCGCGAGGGCTTTTTTCTGCACATTCGGCATCGGATGAGCGGATTTGGCGGGTCGTGGCAGCGGCGCACCCGCGCCGATGCGCTGCGCTATCCGGTATTTCGCCGGATCATGGAAGAGCAGCTCGCCGCGCGCCAGGCGGTCAGCAATATGGGGCCGCCAAAAGCCATCGGGCCGGTGCGCTATCTCGGCCGCGAGGCGGTCGAGGCCGAATGCGCCGATTTCCGCGCCGCCCTCACCGACACCGGTGTCGAATTTGTCGAAGCGTTTGTGACGGCACCCTCGCCCGGTATCATCGCCGGCGCGATGAAGAACGAGCATTACCCGACCGAGGCTGCCTATCTCGCCGATCTCGGCGCCGCCTTGCGCGAGGAATACGAAGCAATCGTCGATGCCGGCTTTTTGCTGCAGCTCGATTGCCCCGATCTGGCGCTCGAACGCCATCTCTCCTATCAGGATCGCCCGCTCAGCGATTTCCTCGGCTTTGTCGAGCGCGTCGTCGCGACAATCAACGCCGCACTCGTCAACATCCCACGCGAGCAGGTGCGACTGCATGTCTGCTGGGGCAATTACGAAGGGCCGCACGATTGCGACGTGCCGCTATCAGATATCCTGCCGATCCTCTATCAAGCCAAGGTGGGTGCCTTCTTCCTGCCGTTCGCCAATCCGCGCCACGCGCATGAATACAAGTTGTTTGGAAAGATGCCTTTGGCCGAGGATCAGATCCTTGTTGCCGGCGTCATCGATAGCCTGACCAATTTTGTTGAGCATCCCGAAGCGGTCGCCGACCGGCTCGAACGCATCGCGCAGATCATCGGCGATCCACACCGCGTGATCGCCGGCACCGATTGCGGCTTTGACACCTCGGCCGGCATGGGTCGCGTTGTCGAAGACGTCGTCTGGGCCAAGCTCAAAGCCATGGCCGAAGGCGCCCGCCTCGCCTCTCACCGCCTCGGCATGAGGTAGATGAGACAGAAAACGATTTTCGAATAGGAGTGACCCAGAAGGAGTAACGGGCGGCCGCCTTTGCCCGGGCGGTGCCCTCATCACGCCATCCGACCCAACGGCACTGTGAATGGCAGAGGGGTGACATCCGAGCCGAAACGCCTGCGGCTCGGGGCGCTCTGCGCCTAGCAGCCTGTCGGACTGGAGTTTAGCTGAGTGAGCGATGGAAACGCCGCGTTGCGTTGCGTCGGCCGGTGAAGTGTCGCCTGCGTCCATCGGTATCCGGTATGGTAGAGATATGATCCTTATATGCCCGCGAGCCGGGCATTGAGGGTGAAGATCCGCTTCAGGTTCCAGGCCATGGTCACCAGGCTCCACTCGCCGCGAACCTTGTCGAGCCCGCGCAGCAGGAATTGGCGAAAGCCCAGAACCGATTTGATAATGCCGAACACGGGCTCCGGGGTGTGCTTGCGCCGGGCGTAGAGCTTCTTACCTTCGGGCGTGGCCAAGCGGTGCGCCATGGCTTGGAGCGGGGTCGGGTTCTCCGGTGCCGGCGGTGCCGCGGCAAAGCGCTCGTCCAAAGACGGGTGATGCGGGGCACGGCCAAGCGCGAGCAGCGGCTCGATCCCGGCCGCGGCGCAGGCCGCTACATTGGCCGCGCTGAAATAGCCATTGTCGCCGAGCATTGTTTGCGGCCTGCCGAGATCCGTCGGCAAAGCCGCCAGCTTGCCCAGCATCGGCTCGAGTTGCTGCTTGTCGTTGGTGGCTTGCACGATATCGACCGCGACCACCAACAGGCTGTCTGCCGCCACCACGGCTTGCGCGTTGTAGCACTGCTCGAACCCGCCGCCCGCCACCGGCATGATGCGCGAGGCCTCGTCGGTCAGATTGATCTGATCGCTGGGCCCGG
>JAFAOB010000079.1 GCA_019238055.1 Alphaproteobacteria bacterium | reverse complement strand
GCGCATATGTGGCGCACTTTGATACGCCCGACAAAATATCTGTAAACACCGGACGTCGCGACGCACTTGGCGGTCGTTGTCCAGTGGACACGACCGCCTCCTGACGGTGGCTGGCGGGCGCGCTGTCCCCTTATCGACGCGCACCGGCCATCTTTGACAAATGGCGGGCATAGATGCCGCAATGTGAAGGCTGCGGTTGAAAGCCCGATCGTGTGGCTCCGCTCTGAATTCTTTTTTGACCGGTGAAGGATGGGCCGGGACCGTCAATCCGGCAAATCGAAAAAGCGGCACCAGCCATTTGGGCTGATGATGCCGCTCACGACGGCGCAGGCGGCCGGCGGCCGGAACAATGCGCAGGTCGCACAGCTCAGGCCATTCTTTGGCCGATCCTGATACTGCGCCTCGGCCTGTGAGACTTTCTGTTGTTCCCCTGAGGCGCGTGCAGCCGACCCCGCGACAATGCTGGATGCTGCGACCGACAGCAGCCTGCGCCGCAACACCCCCGCCATCGTGACCACCTCCCGCAAATTCGATCAGAAGCCACGCAATCCGTGCAATTTAGTCTCCTATAGCTCTATTGACATGGCTCGACCCATCGGCGGGTACACCGGCACGGCACGGCTCCGCCCACATCGTCGTCTCCTAACGTCAGTCATTGACGATAATCTTGGTGGATCTGCCGGCTTCCACCGGCTGCTGTCTGCAGAGCAGGCGACCCGGCGGCGTTCGATCTCCTCACCCGGCATAGCTCGCGGAACCGGACCGCGGTCTAGCCGGCGCCTGAAAAGCGGACTTGCTCCGCCAGGCGAGCATCGTTTACCCTAAAGTAGGTTCCCATAAAGCACCCCCAGCAAAGCTCCGGAGGCCCGTATGCGGTGTCCTCGTTGCGGTGCCTACAGCCCGGCCGGCAAAAAATTCTGCGGCGATTGCGGCGCGGCGCTGGCCGTCATATGCCTCTCATGCGGTACTGCCAATTCCGCTGGAGAGGATTTGTGCAGCCGCTGCGGGACTGTGCTGGACGCCCCCGGGTTCGGGGAGGCGGGCGAGCCGTGGGGCGGGGCCGACCGTAGAGAGCTGTCCGGCGAGCTCAGACCGGTCACAGTGCTCTTTTGCGACATCGTCAATTCGACCGCGCTGACCGAGCGGCTCGGCGCTGAGGCGATGCGCGACCTGGTACACGGCTTTATCGAGGCGAGCCTCGCCGAAGTGCACCGCTTTGGCGGCACCGCGCCGCAATTCCGGGGCGACGGCTTTATGGCGCTGTTTGGGGCGCCGCTGACCCAGGAAGATCATGTCCGCCGTGCGTTGCTGGCGGCGATGGCGATCCAGCGCGCCGTTGCCGAGGGCGAGGCAAGCAGACTATCCGGCGCCGATCTCAAAATCCGGATCGGCATCCATACCGGCCCGGTCGTCTTTGGGGCGATCGGAGGCAGCTTTCCGACCAGAACCGCGATCGGCGACACCGCCAATGTCGCCGCCCGAATGGAGCAGGCCGCCGCACCCGGAACAATTCTGGTCAGCGAGGCGGTTCACGCATTGGCGCAAGACTACGCTCGCCTCGAACCGGTCGGGCGCTTGACCGTCAAAGGCAAAAGCGAACCGATCGCGGCCTTTCGGCTGCTCGGAGTGTCGCATTGGCGGGCGGTCCGAGACGCCGTCTCTCCGCCGCGCATGCCGAGTTTTGTCGGCCGCGACCGCGAGCTCGGTCTGTTGGAGGGCCTACTCTCCGAAGTGGAGGATGGCAGCGGACGCGTTGTCGCCGTTGTCGGCGAGCCCGGCATTGGTAAATCTCGGCTCCTGACCGAATTGCGCCGCCGCGCAGGCGAAAGGCAGGTTGTTTGGATAGATGGCGGCTGCGTATCTTATGGCGCCGGTATTCCTTATCAGCTCGTCCTCGATCTGCTGCGCAGCCATTGCGGCATTCTCGAAACCGATGCCGCCGAGGCGATTGCGCAAAAGCTGGGTGAAGCACTGCGCGCAGCCGGCATCAACGCCGAGCAGGATGGCCCGGTCCTGCTTCATCTGCTTGGCATCAAACACACCGGGGACTTGCCGACCCTCTCCAACCCGGAAGCGATCAAGACCAAAAGCTTCGAGGTACTGCAGCGCCTCTTCCTCGAGGTGAGCCGCCGGCAGACGCTGGTGCTGGTGCTTGAGGATTTGCACTGGATCGACTCCATCTCGGAGGAGTTTCTCGGGGCTCTCGCCACCTATGTCGCCGAAGCCCGCATCCTGCTCCTCGTATCGTGCCGACCGGAGTACCGGCCGCTTTGGGGCCGCGACATCGATTTGGCCCTGATCCGCCTTGAACCGTTGTCACCGCAAGACGGCTTGCACGTCGTTCGCTCAATGCTTCCAGATGATGAAATCGACGAGCCGCTGAGGGAAGAGATCGTCGCTCGCGCCGAGGGCAACCCGCTCTTTCTTGAGCAGCTGGCGCTGCACGCCGGCGAGAGCGGAGAAATGCGCGCGGGTTTGCCTGTGCCGCAGACCATTCACGGCGTCGTGATGGCGCGCATCGATCGCCTGCCAGAGGCGATGAAGCAGCTGCTGCAAACTGCCGCGGTAATCGGCCGCGAATTTTCATTGCGGCTGTTGCATATGGTGTGGCATGGCCGCGGCCCGCTCGCAGCACGGTTGCGCGAACTGGCCCGCCTCGAATTTCTCGACGAGTGGCCCGACGATGAGGAAACCAGCTACATCTTTCGTCATGTCCTGACTCAGGAAGCCGCGTACAGCAGCCTGCTGGAACGCGATCGCCGCACCCTCCACGGTGAGATCGGCCATGCGCTCGAACAACTCTACCGCGGGCGTGTCGACGAGGTGGCGGAACTTCTGGCGCTGCATTTCGGCCGCAGCAACGGCAACGAAAAGGCCGTCGATTATGCGATCGCCGCTGCCGTCAAAGCGCAGCGCCGCTGGGCGAACAACGAGGCGCTCGCGTATTTTGACGACGCCCTCCACCGCCTCGACTTGATATCTGACACAGGCGCGAACCGGCTGCGTCGGATCGATGCTGTCATCAAACAGGCCGAGGTCAAGTTCGCCCTCGGACGGCAAGCCGAGCACATCGCAACGCTCGAGGACATTCGCGGCATCGTCGAAGAGACCGACGACCCGCATCGCCGCGCCACTTGGCATTACTGGATCGGGTTTCTGCACAGCTTGACGGGGAGCCCGACGGCTCTGGCGATCGAGCACTGCCGCGAGGCCGCAGCGATCGCATCTTCGGCCGGATGCAATGATCTCGAAGGTTTCATCTACTCCTGCATGGCGCTGGCTTATTTGGTCGCAGGTGAACTACGTGCGGCGATCGTGGCGGGCGACCGCGCGCTGGCGATCTTCGAGGCACAAGCCAATCTGTGGTGGGCCAGCCGCACGCTCTGGCATTTGGCCCAGGCGGCCACTTTCCTGGGAGAGTGGACAGCAAGCCAATCATATTGCCGCCGCGCGCTGGCGCACGGTGCTACCCTCAATGATTTACGCCTCAAAGTGGTCGGCCTATATCGGACCGGGTCTGCCCACATTCACCAGGGCGACATCGAACACGGATTGCGTTATTGCGATGACGCTCTCGCTCTGAAGCCCATCCCCTATGATGCGGCAATGGCCAGAGCTTTTCGTGGTTACGGAATGATCAAGGGTGGCCAGCTCGACTCAGGCATCGCTGAACTCACGGAAGCGATCGCTTGGCTCGATCGATCTCACCTGCGCCACGGCCGCTCGTCGCATACCTTGCGGCTCGCCGAGGGCTATATCCAACGGGGCGATCTCGCGGCTGCGCGGGCACTGATCGATGACGGGCTCACGACGAGCCGCGCAATGGGCTGTCGATACCTTGAGGGCTTGGCGCTCCGGCTGATGGCTGAATGTCTCGTCGCCGACTCGCCCGATATTGCCGTGGAGTGCGTCGATGATGCGCAGCGGATCTTCGCAGCGATAGATGCCCAAAACGATCTCGCAAAAGCTCTGGTTACTCGCGCGCGTCTATATCAAAATTACAGTAATTTTAGAGCAGCGCGTGAGCTGCTCGAAGAGGCCGCGGCGATCTTCAGCAGGCTCGGGACACTTGACGAGCCTGCCCGCGTGAACGCGGCACTGATCGCACTTGAACGAGGTTCTCCAACCCAACCGCTCGGAGACGCGTTGTAAGGCTTCCAGACTTTTGTCCAAAGTCAGAGGGAGCGGGGACTAAAAAATTGTCGCCAGTGTGAACTATATCACACAAGTTACAACGCCATGAGGGTAAGATCAAAGAAACAAATTTTCTCGGTGGATCAGCCAAGAAACCGAAAAATTCCTAAAGAAATGCACGAACCCGACCTATGAAAGGAGCAAAAACATGGACAAAAAGATGGATCCAGCGAATGATCTGGGCAATCTTATCCTCAGGCTCAACCCCTATACGAATAAGGACATTCCATACAGCGAGCCGAAACTAACGGCAGGGGAAATGAACCCGTATTTCGGCAATCCTGCTTCTAACGGCGATGGATGCAGCCTGATGGAGGTTGAAGCCGACGGTCCTTATCGACAGGAATGGACCTTCAAGGGCGAGCCACAGAAAGTGGGCATGGCCTACCGCATCAAATACAGGTTTCCCATTAAAAAGGGGGACACCGTGCAGTATTGGCTTGAAGATTATTTGCTGATTGGTTTCGAAGGCAGTATGGGGTAACAGCACTCGTTCGGGTGCCACCGCTGCGTACCGCAAGATCGGTGTGACGATCGGCATTCCCTCGTAGCGCGCCAGACTGCCCAATGGCGCTGGCGCGCCTCTGCAATGGTGAAGGGAGGGTGAAGCGGTGCAACAGATCACGCTTCAGCTGGATCTGGCCGAGATCCAGGGGGATCTGCTGATTGGCATGCAAAAGAATGCCGAGCTGTTCATTTTCTTTAAAATTTCTGATCCCCCTCGATTTAAGACCCGGCTGAGGGAGTACGTGGTTCGCCGGGTGACAAGCGCCCGAACAGCGCTAGAGCGCGAAAGGCGCGTTTACGAGCGCCGGCGCCAAAGAGAAGCAAAAACCGAAGCATGGATGGCGTTGAACCTTGGCTTCACCCGTGACGGATTGACACAGCTGATCGGTTCAAACCAGCCGCGTCTTGATCCGGCGTTCGAGCGCGGGGCCGATAATCCGGAGACGATCGCGGCGCTTAACGATCTGGCCCCCGCGAAATGGACGCGCGATTTCCGATCCGATCGGATCGATGGTGTCTTTCTGGTCACCGGTCCCGATCCGTCTTTCGTCACCTTTCACGGCAACGCGCTGCGCCAAGGGCTCGGGTCCGCGGTCAAAATCGTGTATTCGGAAATGGGTGCGGTTCGGCCGGGCGCGGAGCGCAGGCATGAACATTTTGGCTTTCTGGACGGGATCTCGCAACCCGGTATTCGCGGGATCATGCATAGGTTGTATCTGTCCCACGAACCCGATCAAGGCCGACCGGGGCAGGATCTGGTGTGGCCGGGCGAATTCGTCTTTGGCTATCCGGGCCAGGACCCGAACGATCCGGTCAAACCGGGACCGCCCCCGGATATGGCCGCATCCTGGATGAAAAACGGCTCGTTTATGGTGTTCCGGAGACTCGAACAGAAAGTGCCCGAATTCCGCCGCTTTGTCGCCGAGCAGGCCGCACGGCTCGGCATGGACCGGGAATTGCTGGCCGCGCGCATGGTCGGGCGCTGGAAGAGCGGCGCGCCACTCGAATTGGCGCCGCTGCGCGACAATTCCGCGCTCGGCGGCGACGAACGCCGCAACAATGATTTCGGTTTTGGCGACGACCCCGATCAGCGCAAATGCCCCTACGCGGCGCATATCCGCAAGGTCTATCCACGCGACGATACTGGCGGCCTGGCGGAGGCGCAGCGCCACCGCATCATCCGCGCCGGCATCCCGTTCGGGCCCGAGGTTGAGTCCGGCGAGACCACGACAAAGCACAGCCGCGGGCTGATGTTTGTCTGCTATCAGACCTCGATCGAGCGCCAGTTCGAATACATTCAGCGCCATTACGCCAATAATCCCGAGTTTGTCGAAGGCAAGACCCGGCCCGGCGGCGGCGCTGTGACCCCGGGCTACGATCCGATCATTGGGCAGGCGCCCGGCCAAGGCGTGCGCGAGATGGACGAGCCCTATCCCAACTACCCGGCCGGCAGCCGGCGCACCACCCTCCAACTGCCGCAACAATTCGTGACATTGACGGCCGCCGGCTATTTCTTTATGCCGTCGATCACCGCTCTGCGCACCGTGCTGACCTCGTGATGAGGCTGGTGCCCAGTAATACGATCGTAAAATCGCCGCACTGCTGTTGCATATCTGGGCTGTTCCAGGCTTGGAGGCACGAGGGTGCGCCTTGTCGGCCGGGATCTCGCAGGGTGCGGAAGAAGATTTTGCTGCAGATTTGCTGCTGATGCAGCAGTACCGAGAGCCTGCAAAAGGGCGCCGGGTGATCATCCGGCTCGCCATTTGATCGACGGAACCGAGTGATACGCGCTAAGCTCGGGTATAGGGAGGAGCCTTATGAAGCGCAGCAGTGAGCGGATTTTGACGACCCATGTCGGCAGCCTGCCGCGACCGCCCGATCTGTTGGCGATGATCCAGGCAAAGGAGCAGGGCGCAGCGTTTGATGCGGACGCATTTGCCGCCCGCATCAAACGCGCCGTGGCCGAAATCGTCGAAAAACAGGGGGCCGCCGGCATTGATATCGTCGCCGATGGCGAGATGGGGCGTTTTGGCTTTATTCCCTATGTCAATGAGCGCCTCACTGGCCTCGAACCGCGTCCCAACCAGCGCAGCGAGGGCACCTGGGCGCGCTCGCGTGAGCATCTCGCGTTCCCGGAATATTACGCCTGGGCGGCGCAGATGCCGGGTGCCGCCGGCGGCGCCCAGCGCACCCAATGGGTGTGCACCGGTCCGATCGCCTATAAAGGGCAGGAGCTGCTTAAGCGTGACATCGACAATCTGAAGGCGGCGCTGGCGCATGTGCAATACGAGGAAGCATTTATGCCGGCGGTTTCGCCGGCGCAGCTCGCCGGATGGAACAAAAACGAATACTACAAGACCGAGGAGGAGTTCCGGGTCGCGATTGCCGATGCGCTGCGCGAGGAGTACCGGATGATTGTCGATGCCGGCCTCGTGCTGCAAATCGATGACCCGCAGCTGGCGAGCCATTACACGACGCACCCTGAACTCGATCTTGCCCAATGCCGCAATTGGGCAAGCGCCACGGTCGAGCTGCTCAATTACGCGCTCGCCGGCATCCCGGTCGAGCGGGTGCGCATCGCGGCCTTCGTCATCGGGTCGGCCATGGCGGCCGTCGGCGGCCTGTTCCTCGCCGACTTCAGCGGCGGCGCCCAGCCCGCGCTCGGCCAGGGCAACACGCTGCTCTACTCC
>JAFAOB010000342.1 GCA_019238055.1 Alphaproteobacteria bacterium | reverse complement strand
GCGTCAGCGGCGGCTGGACCCACCCGTGAGCAACGCCTTGAGCTGCGGCGTGATCGTGACCGACGGCGAGCGTCTGCTGCTCGGGCATGCGACGCGCTCGCCGCGTTGGGACATCCCGAAAGGCGTCGCCGACCCAGGCGAGGAGTTCGCCGCGGCGGCGCGCCGCGAGTTGTTCGAGGAAACCGGCATCGAGGCGCCGATCGATGCGCTGAAGCCGCTCGGCGTTTTCCCGTATCGCAGCGGCAAGGATCTGGCGCTGTTTGCCTGGCGGCCCTCGGCAATGCCCGATCCCAAGAGTCTTGTTTGTCATTCGACCTTTGTGTTGCCGAACGGCTCGCAATTGTCCGAATTTGATCGCTTTGCGCTGTTCTCCTGGGATGAAGCGCTGGGCCGGGTCGGCAAGAACATGGCGCGGGTGTTGGCCGCGATCAGGCATAAGGCGCCAACGGGCGCTTCGAAATGAGGCGGCAGTCGTGCTAGGCTGCCGCCAACTCTAACGCGAGGAGGTCACGAATGCCCAAGCTGCGCCACTTCGCTATCGCCGCCGAAGACCCGGAAGCGATGGCCGAGTTCTATAAAAAGGCGTTTGATTTTGTCGAGGTCGGCCGTCCCAACGGTGCGCTCGCCGATGGCGTGTTTTTGAGCGATGGCACGCTGAATATGGCGATCCTTAAATTCAAGACTGACCAGCTCGGCAAGGGCATGGACTTCCGCGGCATCCACCATTTCGGGGTATTGGTCGAGGACGTCGAAGAATTCTCGAAGAAACTCGAAAGCCTCGGTGCCGAGCATTACATCGATCAGGGCCATGGCGGGCAGCAGGCCGGCTATTTCGAAAAGAAATTTTATGGCCCCGAGCATGTGCTGTTCGATATCGCCGAGCATGGCTGGGCCGGAGCCGAGCCATTGCCAGCACAGGTCAAAGAGGCTGCAGAGTAGCGGTGACGGCGGTTCCCGCAAACGCGGGCGCCGGAAGGCAAAGCCAAGCACTGGCTAGTTGCGAACCACCGCTTGCGCGGAGGTAATCGAACGATCAGGAGACCGGAATGGCCAAACTGCGCCACATCGCCATCGCTGCCAAAGACCCCGATGCGATGGCCGAATTCTACAAAAAAGCCTTCGACTTCAAAGAAGTCTGCAAATCGGACGGACCTCTTGCCTATGGCTATCATTTGAGCGACGGCACGATTGATCTGGCGATACTGCGCTTCAAGACCGACCAACTCGGACGCGGGCTCGACTATACCGGCCTGCATCACTTTGGAGTGCTGGTCGAAAACGTTGAAGAGGCTGGCAAGACGCTGGAGAGTCTCGGCGGCAAGCATTACATGAATCAGGCCGAAGCTGAGCGGGTAGGCGGCTTTGAGGTCAAGTTTTACGGCCCTGAAGGCGTCCTGTTCGACGTCGCCGAACATCCCTGGACCGGCACCGAGCCATTGCCGGCAGCAAAGCCGTAGCCCGATGGGCGGCCAAGCCTCGGCAGATCGCGCACCTGCTGATCGAGCCGCCCTTTTCCGCGTCTAGGTGTTCGGGCGATGGAGTTCCGGAGGTCGACGGGTTACGGTGCGTCGGCCGCGCTTGTAGACGGCGAGGGGCGGGCGGATCTCGGCGATCGCCTGTTCGGGGCTTTCAGCATCGATAATGACAATGTCGGCCGGGTTGCCGACCGTGAGTCCATAGTCCTTCAGGTTCAGCAATCGCGCCGAACGCTCGGTCAGCATAAAAAAGCATTCGCGCAACTGCTCGGCGCACCCGATCTGCAACACATTGGCGTGCAGATTGGCCATCCGGATCAGTGAACAGTCACCGTAGGGGGTGACCGGGTTCAGGACATTGTTGGTCGACAGCGAGCAGTTGACGCCATGCTCGACCAGAAAATTGGCATCGGCGACGCCGCGCCGTATGCTGTGGTCCTGGTCGCGCCCCATAACAAAGAGATCGGTGAACGGCAACACGGTGACGGCGACACCGGCATCTGCCATGCGCCGGGCGATCGCCGCCAGCCGGTCGGGCGGCAACATCGATAATTTCGCCATGTGCCCAACCGTGACACGACCGCCGCGCCGGTATTGCACAGTGAGGTCGCAGACGAGTGGTACGTTGAGTTCGTCGGGGTTGTCGCCGACATCGAGATGGATGTCGACATCGACGTCGAATTCGCGCGCCAGTTCAAAGATGCGACGGATCTGGCCGGCATGATCGGGATCGTAGCGGGGAGCGCCGCCGATCGCCTTGGCACCGCGCTTGAGGCCCTCGACCAACAATTCGTCAGTGCCGGGGTAATTGGTCAGCCCGTCCTGCGGAAAGACGCAGATCTCGATGTCGATCGCCCATCGATAGTCAGGGATCAGCGACTGCACGCCGTCAAAGCCGCGCATGCCGATCGCCGGATCGACCTCGACCTGGGTGCGCATGCGGGTCGCACCGTTGACGATACAATCTTCGAGGGTCAGCGCCGCGCGCCGCCGAATGTCCTCGACAGTCAGGTCCTTCTTGATTTCGGCGACCCGCCGCATCGGGTTGATGCGGCGGCCCGTCTCGGCCGGCAAGCGGTCAATCAGGCGGGACTTGTCGAGGTGAATATGGGTCTCGATCAGCCCGGCGCAGGCAAGCCGCCCGCCCGCATCATAGCTCTCGCCGGCTTCGCCGAGGCCGCGCCCGATCGCCGCGATCCGGCCGTTGACTACACCAATATCGACCGGCTCAGTTCCCGACCGGTCCGCGAGCCTGACATTGCTGACGATCAGATCCATGCAGCCTTCCCCGATGCCAATCGCGTCCGCGCCGCCAGCATAGGGTCGCATTGCCCTATCAGAAAAGCACCGCAAGTCAGAAAAGACCGGCCCAAGCGGCAATCTTTCCCTTCACCTCGCATTGACAAAGATGACGCTCCGCGCCGCCAGACTCTGATCAGCTTCCTTCGCAAGGATAATTTCAGAGGCCTTGATAATGGCAAACGCCTCGGCGGCTTGCCCGCCGAGGCGTTGGTTTGGCTACACCCACAATCAGATCGTTTGCGGTTGCGATACCGGGCTATCCGAACGGCGCCGCCGCTCGGCCATGAATTCGTCGAACTCGGCCTTGTCCTTGGCGTGGCGCAACCGGTCGAGAAATTCCATAAATTCGCGCTGTTCTTCTTCAAGCCGGCGCAGTGTCTCCGCGCGATATTCGTCAAACGCGCGGTTGCCGGTCGTCTCGCGGTAGCTGGCGCGACTCCCACCTATGCCCCAACGCTCGGCCGCGGCCTGCATCCGCGACATGCGCCGCTGCATACGGTCCATCCGGCGCTGCCAGCGCGGTCCCGCTCCTTCAGTCCAGCACGCCATTCGTCCACTCCCTATCAAATAGCCGAGAACCACCAAGCCGAGCGGCCACCACAGCATGAAGCTGAGAACCGTCAGCCCGATCCATGCCGGCTTGCCGATGTCGTCGAGATGTGCCGCGAGGTGATGCATGGCTGGCCCATGTAAATGTTAGAAACATTCACATAACTACGACATCACGCTCTGTCAAGCATGCCGCGATCATTCCTTTGGCTTGGCCGGTTCGGCAATGACCCCGAGCCCCTGCAGATAAATCAGCATGCCAGCTTCCAGCAGTTCCTCGGGAGCCATCGGCAATCGCCGCCTGCCGCCGTCGCCGCGCGCAAACAAGGATGCAATGCCATGCGACAAGGCCCAAGTGTGAAGGCTCATCATCAATGCCGGTGGCCGCTTTTCGGGCGGCAGGCGGGCGCACAACAACTCCGAGGCGTGACGCAAGACCGCAAAACTGCGTTCGGCGGCTTGGCGCAAAGCCGGATCACCATCGAATGACAGCCCCGCCTCAAACATCGCCGAATAATAAGCAGGCTCGTCGCGGGCAAAAGCGAGATAGGCGCGACCAACATTCTCGAAAGCGGTGAAAGGATCCGGCCGGCCCTCGCTCCAAGCATGCTCGAGGCGCTCGGTCAATAGATTGAAGCCGCGACGCGCGACATCGGCAATCAGTGCGTCGCGATCGCGGAAATGGCGATAGGGGGCGGCAGAGCTGACCCCGGCGGAACGCGCGGCATCGGCAAAGGTAAAACCAGCCGCACCCTTTTTGGCGATCAGGTCAAGGGCCGCCTCGATCAGCGCCTCTCGCAGATTGCCGTGATGGTAGCCGCGACGCCCATCCGGCCCGCGTCCCGACCAACTCATCGCTTCGACCAGCTCATCGCTTCGACCAGCTCATCGCTTCGACCGTTAATGGACCCGCGCTGCTATGTAAATGGTATTTACATAGCAGCGCGGCCAGTCTCGCGGCGATTATGCGCGCAGGGCGGCCGCCTGCCCACAGGGTGTGGCCCTGTTCTTGGTCTTCTGCAGGCGGCGCTTCAGACGGCCCGGAGATCGATGCGCGAGCCGAATACTCGGCTTGAGCCGCCCAGCTCAGTCCGCTAAGAAACCGCCCTTAGCAGCATTTGAGAAGATTGAACGCTGTCTAAAAAAGACAAACGCAGCGGCGGTGCTGCGCGAGTCAGTCGTGATGGTACAAACTTGTTAGAAACAAATGCGAGTTCTTAATTGGCATGGGTGTTGTGACGCTGCCGGATCAATTCTCTTCTCCTGATGGTGACAGGATTGGCGGCAGCGCGAGCCAGGCGTTCAAAGGTTTCGGCGACTTGTAATACGGCGTCGCGTGCACCGGGATCGCTCAGCAGATCGGCTGTCTCGCGCGCTTGCTCGGCCCGATCGCGCCAGACCGAGGCCTCATCAGACATCGACAGCATTTGATCCTCCCTAAGAGGCGGTTTTCAGTGCGCCAGGCGAAGCTGGCGCGTTCCAGCCGGTGCAAGTCCGGCCCGGGTAGGATGGTAGCGCATCGCCCGGTAGCGAGTGTTGCGTCGGGGAAGGTG
>JAFAOB010000489.1 GCA_019238055.1 Alphaproteobacteria bacterium | reverse complement strand
GTCTCGACCCGCTTCGTCAGCGCCTCGATCTGCCCAGTTTGCCGCACAATCACTTCCGCCTGTGCCAAAACCAGCGCAATCAGGTCGTCCTTGGAAAGACGGGCAAGCGCGTCGCCATTCATCGAAGCGTGGAATCACGACCACTATTCCGTGTCAACCATATCTATCGCCGCGGCCGCGCATCGGCCACCAAATAGGCCCTACCTCAGACCACCTGAGCAGTTACGGGCGGCCGATATCCCAGGCCGATTCTCGTGGCATCGCACTCTTCGATAGCAAACCAAATATTTTCTGGCGGTCCAATCTCTCCAGCATGAATTGTAATTCCCAGACCTAATTCGTTCGTAGCTTTCCGGAGCACTACAGCAAGCTCAGAAGTGATACCGAAGCTTTCATCACCCGCCACGTCTAATCCAACGATTTCCTTTGGGCGGTCTAGCCAGTCAAATGCGTCCAATACCTCATGCACGAGCGCTATATTTACATTCGCCCTGTCGATGCCGAGAATCAAACGAGCTTGGATGTGTGGGAACGCGCTCTTCGCACGATCGAGCGCTTCGAGGGCCCACTGAAGAGCGATACGAAAAGATAAATCGTTGAGTTTCGCCACTTTAAATGGAGAGTGTCGGAGTTCGGCATAAACTACCCCGTCCCGTGCAAGGGCATCCAATGCAGCACCAAACATTTGAGTAAGACACGTCTTGCCACGCGGGATATAGTCAAGTCCTTGGCGTAATTTCAAATATTCGGATAGCGATGACACGGGATTGAGGACGGACAAACTACCATCGAGATCAATGTTTCGAATCGCATCTGTGTTAAATTCCTGCAGCATAATTTTTGCTATAGATGTAGGAATACAGCCGCCGAGATGCACATGAAGTTCGGCTTTTGGTGTGTTACGCACGAAATCCAAAGAACCCCAATTCATAAGGTTTTCTTCTCCCGAGATATATGCTTGCAGCTATAGATTATGATGCTATTGCTTCTTTCCAGCGAAAGTCTAGCTGCCACCGTGCGCCTCGGCTTGCGCCATCGCCCCGCCGATGCCGGAACCAGCACCGATGATCAGGACCACACGGTTATCCAGCAACCCTGCCATTCATCCTCGTTTCTGAAAACGAAATGCGCGGGTCTTAGCCGCGCATTTACGCCCGAACAAGTCGATGTCGCCGGCCTGGTCGCCCCGTTGGTCGCTGCGCGCCCACGGGACCAACCTGGCCGTGGCGTCATACTCCTTTACATCGCCGCCATACGAGCAGCGCGGCGCCGCGCCAACGGGGTCGTCGGCTCGGGTGTGGGCTGGGCGGGCCGGCCCTGCGAGCGCGGCAGCCACCAGTCGTACTCGTCCGCCCCCATCTGATAATACATCAGGTTCTGCTTCGGGTTGCGGTTAACGAGTCGGCGATTGTACAGCGGATGGGTGATGCTGCGCACTTCGTGCTCGATCTTGAACAGGCATTTGCCGGTATCGAGACAGGCAATATCCTCGAAACGGTATTGATATTGGCTGCTTTCTTCGGTGATCAGCCCGCGCTTTTCGAGTTCCTCATGCGGGCCCGAAAATTCCTGAACATAAACTTGGAGGTGGTGCCCGTCGAATTCGGGGATCGGTTTATCGGTCTCGCGGAAAACAAGGCATTGACCATGGCCGACGCTGACGCGCGCGGCGCGGCCCTCGCCGTTTTCCTCGATCTTGACGGGCGCGTAAAAGATTTCGCGATAGAAGCGGGCGATCCCGTCGGCGGTCCCTTCCGGCACGTCGAACTCGACATAGGGCATGCCGAGACTGACCGGACCGAATTTCTCGGGTTGCGGCTCATAGAGGCGGAAGCGGTTGCCCCACGGGCAGGTCGCCTCAACATAGGCGTTGTGCTGCTTGCAATCGAATTTGCTGCCCTCAAGCCGGTCTTTCACATTGGCGAGGCGTTCGCACAGATCCTCAAGGCTCGGAACAACGAGGCCGACATGCCCGCGCAGCACGTTCGGGTCGCCCTTCGGTAAATGGAACTGGCTTTTACCGACATTGACCCACATGTTGTTGGTGCCGGGCATCATGTAGGGGTCGCGGGTCAGGCCAAGCCCGGCGAGATAGAAATCGGAAGCGGGCTCCTGGCTCGGTACCCGAAGGTTGACATGCTCCAGTCCGACAATGTTGCCGATGTCTTCGGCCGTGCGGTCGTAAGTTTGTTGCGCCATTTTTGACCTCCATAGATTGCCGGCCGGCGGCAGGCCGCTCGGCTGCTTGGTAATCGACGTGTATAGGGTGACGGCGCGCGATCACCGCTCGCCGCGTCGCCGCTCCCACGCGCGCATATCAAAACAGCTTTTCGAACCTCTCGTCTACTGGCACGCGGTAGCCGTTGGCAAGAGCGTTGGTCTCATTGGCCATGCCGACGACCGCCAACAACTCCGCCAGCATTTGCGGCGTCATGCCAGCTTTCTTTGCCGCGGCGGAGTGCGAGGCGGTGCAATAGGCGCAGCCATTGCTGGCGCTAACCGCGAGATAGACGAGCTCCTTTGTCAGCGGGTCGAGCGCGCCCGGCGCCATGACCTGCTTGATGCTGTCCCAGGTCCGCCGCAAGGTCGCGGGATCGTTGGCCAGCGCCTTCCAGAAATTGTTGATCCAGTTGGTGCCGCGGGTCTGCATGATGTCGTCATAGACGGCCCGCACCTCGGCACCGGCGTCCTCGTATTCGATCAGCGGGACCATCGTCATTGCTTTTCACCCAAGCCCTGCAGTTCACCGCCGAGCCGCCCGGCGACGAACAGCCCGAGCATACGGAAATCGCTGGCCAGGGACCACACCGGATGGCCGAAGGTTTCGGGGCGGTTATGCTCGAATACGAGGTGGCCGAGCCACGCTGCGGAGTAGCCGGCGATCGGGGCGGCGGTGAGCCAGCGCCAATCGCGCGTGGCGGCCGCGGTGCCGAGAGCGCCGAGCGCCAGAGATGTACCGAGATAATGCAGCCCTCGGGTGCGTCGGTCGCGATGCGCGCCCAGATAGCGCCGCCAGAATTCGGGATATGTCATCGATGCCGGCCTCCTCTGTTCTGCGGCCGCGCGCACAACGTTCTGGACCGGAATATCACACCCGGCTCCTCCGGAGAATGTCCCCCTCGGAGAATGTCATGGACGCCTCCGCGCGCTATGGCGAGCGCTCGCGGATCGCGGAAGATCAGCCCGCGCTTGTAAAGGTCGTGTCGGCAGCGTAAGTCAGCAGCCATTCGTGATCGCTTTCGGCTGCGGAGTCGCATCGATGGGTTTCAAAGTGGCGGTGGTCGGCGCCACCGGCAATGTCGGGCGCGAAATCTTGACGACATTATCCGAACGCGACTTTCCCGCCGATCGGGTCGTCGCACTCGCCTCCTCGCGTTCGGTCGGCAAGGAAGTGTCGTTTGGCGAGGACGATGTCCTAAAAGTCGAAGGGCTCGACGCATACGATTTCCGCGGCACCGATATCGTGCTGTCGTCGCCGGGCGCCAAGGTGTCGGCGCAATTCGCACCGCGCGCCGCCAAGGCCGGGGCCGTGGTTATCGACAACACCTCGCACTGGCGCATGGAGCCGGATGTTCCGCTCGTGGTGCCTGAAGTCAACCGGCAGGCGATCGCCGATTATCATAAGCGCAACATTATCGCGAACCCCAATTGCTCGACGATCCAGATGGTGGTGGCATTGAAGCCATTGCATGATCTGGCCCATATCAAGCGCGTGGTGGTGGCGACCTATCAATCGACCTCGGGCGCCGGGCGTGCGGCGATGGATGAATTATTTAACCAGACGCGCGCGATTTACGTCAACGATCCGGTCAAGCCCGAACAGTTCACCAAGCAGATCGCGTTCAACGCGATCCCGCATATCGATGTCTTTATGGATGACGGCTCGACCAAGGAAGAATGGAAGATGGCGGTCGAGACGCGCAAGATCCTCGATCCGGGGATCGCGGTCGTTGCCACCTGCGTGCGCATCCCGGTTTTTATCGGGCATGGCGAGGCGGTCAATGTCGAATTCGAACGGCCGCTCAGCGAGGAGATGGCGCGCGCCGCCTTGCGCCGCGCTCCCGGCGTTTCCGTCGTCGATCACCGCACCGATGAAGGCTATGTCACCCCGGCCGAGGCGGCGGGCGAGGACGAGGTCTATGTCAGCCGCATCCGCCGCGATCCGACCGTACCCTTTGGTCTGAGCTTTTGGGTCGTCGCCGACAATCTGCGCAAGGGTGCGGCATTGAACGCGGTGCAGATCGCCGAAATCCTCGCCAACGATTATCTCGGAGGCAAGCGCGCCTCGCCAAAATCCAATGTCGAGCCGTTGCGCCGCAAGACAGGGTAATCGGCCGCGCCCAATACAGCCTTCAGGAGAGCCTTTTTCGTGGCCAGGCACAAATTCGGCCACAACCTGGGCAAGAGTTGAGCCCGCGGATCAACCTGGCTGACCGGACCAAATCCGGACGAAGGTAAAAGCTGAGTGGGATGGTAACGTTCGGAATGGCGGAGATGGTTATCTCCGGCTCGGTACCGCGGGTGGTATGACAGCGCAAGCGGCACCCACGGCGCTCGCCCCCTGCGGCGGCGATCGTTTTTTAGGGCGGCCGATCTCGCCCTTGACCCGGCGGCGGCTCGATGCGTTCTGCGCCAATCGGCGCGGTTTCTGGTCGCTGTGGATTTTCCTCGCCTTATTTACGCTATCCTTGTTTGCGGAGTTCATCGCCAACGATCGGCCGATCGTTGTTCATTTCGACGGCGACTGGTATTTCCCAATCGTCGCGAATTACCCCGAGACGGCGTTTGGCGGGGTCTTCCCGACCGAGGCCGATTATCGCGATCCGGACGTGCAAAAGCTGATCGACGCCAAGGGCTGGATGGTCTGGCCGCTGATCCCGTTCAGCTACAACGCGATCAATTATAATCTGCCGAGCCCGGCACCCTCGCCGCCGTCACATGTCAACTGGCTCGGCACCGACGACCAGGGTCGCGACGTGATGGCGCGCTTGATTTACGGCTTTCGAATATCCGTGCTGTTCGGACTGACTTTGACCGCAGCCTCGTCGCTGATCGGGGTCGCTGCTGGTGCTGTGCAAGGCTATTTCGGCGGTTTGATCGATCTCGGCTTTCAGCGCTTTATCGAGATCTGGTCGGGTCTGCCGGTTCTGTACCTGCTGATCATCATGGCGAGTTTTGTCGAGCCTAATTTCTGGTGGCTCCTCGGCTTGATGCTGCTGTTTTCTTGGACGGGTCTGGTCGATGTGGTGCGCGCCGAGTTCTTGCGCGCGCGCAATTTCGATTATGTGCGCGCCGCGCGGGCGCTCGGCGTGCCCAATCGCATGATCATCCTGCGCCATGTTCTGCCGAATGCGACAGTGGCGACGATCACGTTTTTGCCGTTCATCCTGAACGGCTCGATTACCACCCTGACCTCGCTCGATTTTCTCGGCTTTGGCTTGCCGCCGGGCTCGGCCTCGCTCGGCGAGTTGCTGGCCCAGGGCAAGGCCAATCTGCAGGCGCCGTGGCTCGGACTTACGGCGTTTTTTGTGTTGGCGCTGATGCTGAGCCTGTTGATTTTTATCGGTGAGGCGGTGCGCGACGCGTTTGATCCGCGCAAGGTTACCCTTTGAACCGAATGGGTTAGGCTTTGCTGCTCGAAATCCGCGATCTCGGCGTAACCTTTGCCGGCCGCGGTGGGGCGGCCCCGGTACAGGCGGTCAAAGGCGTGTCGTTTTCGCTCGATCGCGGCGAAACCCTGGCGCTAGTCGGCGAGAGCGGCTCCGGCAAAAGTGTGACGGCGCTCTCGATCCTGCAGCTGTTGCCCTACCCGCTCGCCGCTCATCAGCCGGGCAGCAGCATCCGGTTTGCCGGCGAGGAGTTGATCGGTGCGGCGCCCACGGCGCTGCGCAATGTCCGCGGCGATCGGATCGGGATGATTTTTCAAGAGCCGATGACCTCGCTCAACCCGCTGCACACGATTGAGCGGCAAGTGGGGGAGATCCTGCTCGTTCATCGCCGCATGGCGGCGCGCGCGGCGCGCGAGCGGGTGCTTGAATTGCTTCACATGGTGCGGCTCCCCGAGGCGAAAAGCCGGCTCGGCGCGTATCCGCATCAGCTGTCTGGCGGCCAGCGCCAGCGCGTAATGATCGCGATGGCGATCGCCAACCAGCCTGACATCCTGATCGCCGATGAGCCGACAACGGCCCTCGATGTGACGATCCAGGCGAATATTCTGGCCCTGCTGCGCGATTTGCGCGACCGGCTCGGCATGGCCCTGTTATTAATTACTCACGATCTGACAATCGTCCGCGCCATGGCCGAGCGCGTGTGCGTGATGACCCGGGGGGAGATCGTCGAGGCAGGTCCGACCGCGGCGGTCTTCAATCGACCGCGCCATCCCTACACCCGGCGTCTGCTCGCCGCCGAGCCCAAAGGCCGCGCCGCACCGGCAAACCCTGCCACGCCCGTGCTGATCGAGGCGGAGGAAACCCGCGTATGGTTCCCGATCCGGCGTGGGCTGCTGCGCCGGGTCCAGGGTCACATCAAGGCGGTCGACGGCGTTTCGCTCGAGCTGGCCGCCGGCACCACGCTCGGGATCGTCGGCGAAAGCGGCTCGGGCAAAACGACCTTGGGGCTGGCGCTGTTGCGGCTGATCGCGTCGCAAGGGCGGATCCGCTTTGCCGGGCAGGATATCACCGGGCCCCCCCTGCATCGGCTGCGGCCGTTGCGGCGCGAGATGCAGATCGTTTTTCAGGACCCGTTTTCAAGCCTCTCACCACGACTGTCGGTGGCGCAGATTGTCGAGGAGGGGTTGCGTGTCCACCACCTCGCGGCGAATGCCGCCGAGCGGCGGCGGTTGATTGAAAACGCGCTCGCCGAGGTCGGGCTCGATCCGCAGGCGGCCGACCGTTATCCGCACGAATTTTCGGGCGGGCAGCGCCAGCGTATCGCGATTGCCCGCGCCCTGGTGCTGAAGCCGCGTCTTGTCGTGCTCGACGAGCCGACCTCGGCGCTCGATATGTCGGTACAGGCGCAGATCGTCGAGCTGCTGCGCGAATTGCAGAGCCGGCGCGGTCTTGCCTATCTCTTTATCAGCCACGATCTGCGCGTAGTGCGCGCCCTGTCGCACAATATTCTCGTCATGAAGGATGGCCGGATCGTCGAAGCGGGGCCGACCGAGCGCATCATGACCCGGCCGGAGCACCCCTACACCCGGGCATTGATGGCCGCCGCTTTCGAAATCGCCCCCGCGTCCTAGCGGTACAAAGCGAGCACTTGGTACCCGCTTTTTCGAAGGCCCACGAAGTCGGACACCAGGGCAGACAAGACCGTTGCTGTGGACCCGGACACTCGCCTCCCAGGGTGACGAGGAAGCGAACATGGGCACCATCTGTTTCGTCTCACTTGGTTAGAGCTGGTTGTGGTGTCGAGATTATCTCGATCGAACCGAATGGCACTCTGATGTCGCATCTTGCAATATAAGTTAACTTTAACGGGGGGCCCTCGCGCGGATTCGGTTGACAATTGGCCTAAAATCTCGATGCGATACTCGCAACAGAGGGATAGACTTCAGTAGTTAATCAATATTAACGGCTATTAACTTAGCTAAGTAACGACTTCGGCAGCTGATCCGCAGCCGTCCTGTTAATCGCTTCTTTACCAATCGGTCCGAAGATGGTCGCCATCCTGGCGATTGCCCCTGGAACCGATATGCCTGATGGACAGCAACCTCGTCCTTCGAAATTCATGGGTTTTGGCGCGAGGGCACGCGAGCGAGACGTCGGAAGCGCGCTCTGCGGGGCGCTAGGCCACTGATGGCGCTTCGCCTCGATCTTTTGCTGCTCGTCGGCTTTGTCGGGCTGATGATCGTGGCGGCCGTCAGTGATTTCCGCCGGCTGGTGATCCCGAATTGGCTGGTGCTGGCGCTCTGTGCCCTGTGGCCATTGCATATTGCGGCCACAGATACAGTCTCGCTCGCGACCACCCCTGCAAGCATCTTCGTCGCGGCTGCCGTGCTTGCCAGCGGTGCCTTGCTGTTTGCCCGCGGCCTCATCGGCGGCGGCGATGTCAAGCTGCTCGCCGCGGCGAGCCTTTGGGGCGGTCCCAGCGGCGTGATGCGGCTCCTGCTGATGACAGCGCTGTGTGGCGGGGTATTGGCGCTGGCGTTTCTGGTCCCGCTTGGCCGATTGAGCGGCGCCGGACGGCGCATCCCGCAACCGGGCGCAGCGCTGGTCGGCACCGGCAGTACACCCATCCCCTACGGGATCGCGATTTCCGCCGCGGCGCTGATCGTGACGATCCCGCACTATTTTGGTTAAGGGCGAGACATGCGTGGCCGAACCGTAATCCTGTTTGTGATTGCCGCCCTGCTCGCCGGCGGCACGGCGATGCTGGTGCGCTCACTCCTCGCTCAGCGCGCGGCTGTCGTCGCGACAAACCCACTGGTGCCGCCACCGGTACCGCAAAAGACAATCCTGGTGACCGCCGTGCCGATTGTCCGGGGGCAGATCCTCAAGCCCGCCGACCTCGTATGGCGCCCCTGGCCCGATAATGCGATCGTCCCCGAATTCATCCTGTCGGGCGGGCAATCGGAGAAATCGTTTGCCGGATGGGTGGCACGCGAGCCGTTTGTCGCCGGCGAACCGATCGTCAAGGCCAAGATCCTGGCACCCGGCGACCGCGGCTTTCTCTCCGCGGTCCTGCGGCCAGGCATGCGCGCGGTGTCGATCGCGGTCACCCAGACCTCGGATATCTCGGGTTTCGTTTTTCCCGGGGACCGCGTAGACGTATTGATCACGTTGCCGTTGCCAGCTGAGGGACAGAACGGCAATAGTTATGTCCACAAGGCGGCACAGACGGTATTGCACGACATCCGGGTCATTGCTGTCGACCAGCAACTCGACAGCAAGACTGGGCAAGCCGTGGTGGCCCGGACTGTCACTCTCGAAGTCACCCCCAAACAAAGCGAAGTCGTGGCACTCGCCGATGAAATGGGCAAGCTGTCGCTGAGTTTGCGCAGCCTCGTCGCGCCGGCCCGAGACCATCCGGTCTCGGTTGCCGACGCGGGCAGGGGCTTGGCCGCCATGACCGCCACCGATTCGGCGGACAGCCGCGCTGTGAGCAGCTTTACCCTCGATAGCGAAGTCAGTCAATTGGTCCCAAAGCCCGGCAGCGAGCATAACTCTCACGATAGTAAAGTCACGATATTGCGCGGAAACGGCAGTTCTGGCACATCGGCTGGATCGCAATCGGGAAGTTGAGGTTTTTATGTACCCGTTGCTCCGCCTCGCTTTAACTGGGACTTTTCTAGGGATTTGTTTTGCCGCGATCGGCCATGCGGGGCAGCCCGCGGTCGGCGCACCCCCAAACCGAGACCCTGCACCGGCATCCGATGCGGCGCGGCTGATCCCCGCCACCGGACGGCCGATCGAACTCGAGGTCAACAAGGGAACACTCGTCCGTCTGGCGCGGCCGGCGAACACGGTTTTTGTCGCCGACCCCGATATCGCGGACGTTCAGGTGAAGTCACCCGAACTCGTCTATATCGCCGCGAAGTCTCCGGGTGCGACTGTGATTTACGCCGTCGACGGAAACGACAACGTGTTGTTGAACGCGCCGGTAAGGGTGGCCTTTGATCTCGCTGACCTGCGCCACTCGCTGCAACAGCTCGTCCCTGATGGGCTGATTTCGGCCGATTCAGCCGGCGGCGATCTCGTCCTGAGCGGCAAGGTCGGCAACGCGGGTCAGGCCGAAAAGGTGCAGGCGCTCGCCGCCGCGTTCATCGGCAGCGTCAAGGGCGGCAAGGTCATCAATCGGATGTCCGTCGTCACTCCGAACCAGGTCAATCTGCAGGTCCGCATCGCCGAGGTCGATCGCAGTATCATGAAGCAGATCGGCGTCGACTGGACCAAGTTCGGCAGCAACGGCAATTACAGATTCCAGACGCTCAATAACCAGAGTCCGCGCAACATAACGTCGGTCTCTCCGGGTGCGACAACGGTCTCGAACGGTGTGGTAACAATAACTCCCCCGTCGATAACGAGCGCGATTCCAACAACTAGCTTCTTAACTATTGGGATGTTTCCTTTTTCGACGAGCGCTACGATCGAGGCAATGGCTACCGAAGGCTTTATTACGATTTTGGCAGAGCCGAATTTGACCGCGGTGTCTGGGCAGACTGCGAATTTTCTCGCGGGCGGCTCATTCCCGGTGCCAGTTATCCAATCGGTTTCCACCGGAGCGCCGACGGTGACGGTCCAGTTCCAGCAATACGGCGTCCAGTTAGCGTTTACGCCGACGATCACCGACTCCCGTCATCTGAGTCTCAAAGTGGCACCGCAGGTCAGCCAGCTCGATTACTCGAATGCGGTGACCGAGAACGGATTTACTATTCCTGCTCTGACGATTCGTAGCGCACAAACCACCGTCGACCTCGCCAGCGGTCAAAGCTTCGCGTTGGCCGGGTTGCTAATGCACAACACTTCGCAGGACATCAACAAAGTCCCGTGGCTCGGCGACATTCCGATCCTCGGCGCGCTGTTTCGCTCGACCAAGTTCAATAATAACGAGACCGAGCTGGTCATCGTCGTCACACCCTATCTGGTGCAGCCGCCCGAGACCGTGGCGGCTGCCCCGACAGACGGGTTCGAGGCGCCGCACGATGCCCAGCAGGTGTTGTTTGGCGACACTTGGCGGCGCGGCTTGCCGGCGCCGGCGCGCGGTCCGCTTGATGCCGGCGGGAGCGGGCTGATCGGGCCCGCCGGTTTCCGGCTCGATTGACGGGGGCCGCGTCATGCTGCGTTATAGCTACCCATTCGCACTCATCTTGGCGCTCGCCGCCTGCGCCCCAGGGGCAGCCGAATACACCAAGGCGGAAGCACCAAACCGGCTGCAGGTCGCAGGTGCGACGAGCACCGTCGAGCTGGCGTTTGCACCGGGCTCGGCCCGCCTCTCCGCCGCGGCGGCAAGCCGTCTCGACGGGCTTGTCGCCAATGGTGCGATCCGCCCCGCCGATCATGTCAGGGTGGCTGCCGCCGGCCCACCCGGTCTCGCAGCAGCTCGTGAAGCCGCGGTGGCTCGCCAGCTATTGCGGTGGGGCATTGTCGCCGAGGCGCAGCCGCTCCCGGCCGTGCCGCGCGATCGGGCGTTCGTGACCGTGGGCCGCTATGCCGTGACTCTGCCGCCTTGCCCCAATTGGAGCCAGCCGCGTCCCAATGACTTTACCAATGCGCCGACCAGCAATTTCGGCTGCGCCACGGCAGTCAATCTCGGCCTGATGGCAAGCCCCGCCGATCTTGCCTCTGGCGAGACGCTGGGCTCGACCGCCGGGCAGCCGGCAGGCGCCGCGGTCACCCGCTATCTAACCGACCAGGTTCAGCCCCCGGTCGTCGCCGCTATCGGGCCGATATCGGCGGCACCACCACCGCCACCGCCAACCGGCGGCGGGCCATCCACAAACGGAGCAGGCGGATCGTGAGATCAGCACGCCAAGCTGCTGCCAAGATCGAGCGCAAAGGCATCCTTGCGATCGTGCGGGACCAAGCGACGCTCGATCGGCTGCAAGGGGTTATCCGCGAGTTGCAATTGGATGACGAACTCGCTGTCACCGACACCCTCGACGCCGGGTTGCGGCGGATCCGCAGCGGTTTGGCCCCGCGCGTCGCCCTGCTCGACATTGCCGATCTGCCGGCGCCAATGTCAGAGATTAGTGCCGGGCGAGCCGCAGGCGGCACCGAGCTCAAGTTGGTGGCACTTGGTGCTGTCAACGATGTCGGACTTTATCGCGATTTGGTCGCGGCCGGGGCCAATGACTACCTGGTCAAGCCGCCGTCGCGCGATGCGCTCGCGGCAGTTTTGGACCCCCGACCGGCGGGGTCGCGCGGTGCCGATAGCAGGCTTGGGCAGGTGCTTGCTTTTATCGGCAGCCGCGGTGGTGTCGGGGCCACGACCGCGGCGGTCGGCTGCGCCTGGCTGCTCGCCGAGGAGTTCGGCGAGCGAACCGGCCTGCTCGACCTTGACCTGCACTTCGGGACCATCGCGCTAAAGCTCGATACCGAGCCCGGTGGGGGCCTGTGCGAAGCACTCGAACAACCCTCGCGCATCGACAGCTTGTTTATCGAGCGGGCGACGGTCAAGGTGACCGAGAATCTACGTATCCTCGCGGCCGAGGCCTCGGCGGCGCAGCATCTGATTATCGATGCCGGCGCCGTCGATATGCTGCTCTATGAGCTGCGCCGCAAATTCAACCGCGTCGTTGTCGATCTGCCGCGCGGTGCGACCCCGATACAGCGGGTGATCCTGGCTGGTGCCAGCCATGTCGTCATGCTGTGTGAGCGCAGCCTGGCCGGGCTGCGCGATACGATCCGCCTGCAGAGTCTGATGCGCGAACAGGCGCCGCAAGTCCAGGTCTGGCTGGCCGAGGCCGGCGCCAGCGGGCAACGCTGCCTGATCGGCAAAGGCGAGTTCGAGAAAGGGATCGGCAAGTCGTTCGATTTCACTCTGTCGTTCGATCCGAAATCGGCCGGTGCCGCGGTCAACACCGGTCAGCCTCTGCCACTCGCCGCGCCGCGCAGCCCATTGGTGCGCGAACTGCGGCAGCTCGTTCAGCAGCTCGTTGGTTCACGAACAGTGACACCCAAGCGCCGCAAATTCGCAATCAGCTCGTTATGGTAGCGTTGGTTCATGGTAGCATTTCTGAGGCGTCCCGAACCTGAGAGCGGGCTCGACGCTCGCATCGCCGGGCTGACCGCGCGCCGCGGCCTTGGTGCGAGCCCTCCCCCGGTGATCGCACCGGCAAGCTCTCCTGATCCCGTTCCGGAGATTGAGCCGATCAATTTCGTTTCGAGAGAGGATTGTCTGCTCGCAGCGCGTGACCAGCTGCTGGTTAGACTGCAAAACGAGATCCGCCCTGAGCGGCGGCAACTGCTTAGTCGCGGCGAGCTGGCCAAGCTCGTCGAGGCGGCGGTGCAGAGCTATCTGTTGCGCCACGCGATCGACGCCAACGCGCTCGAACAGCGCGATCTGGTGACCGATCTGATGCAGGCCCTCTTAAACACGTCAGCGCCGCAACCCGATGCCGATCCTGCCGCGGCGCAGCGGCGTGCCAACCGCGCGGTGATCGAAGGCGCGAAGGCGCAAATACAGCCGCTCGTGCTCGAGCACATGGACATTGCCGCCGCCGCTGACATGCCGCGCGCCACCTTCGAGGCGCAACTCGCCGGCTGGGTCAAGGAGCTGCTCGTCGAAACTAAGGTTCAGTTGAATCTTGGTGAGCAGCGCGAACTCGTGCAATCGCTGATCGCCGATATGCTGGGGCTCGGCCCACTCGAGCCGCTGATCGACGATGAGAGTGTCAGCGATATTATGGTTAACGGCCCCAGACAGGTCTATGTCGAGCGCCGGGGCAAGCTCGAACTAACCGATGTCAGCTTTCGCGATGACCAGCACGTCATGAATGTCGCGACCAAGATCGTAACGCGGATCGGCCGACGGGTTGACGAATCGCGGCCGCTGGTCGACGCCCGGCTTCCCGATGGCAGCCGGGTCAACATCATCATCCCGCCTTTGGCGATCGATGGTCCATCGATCTCGATCCGCAAATTCTCGAAAAAAACCATCACACTCGATGTGATGGCACAGCAGGGCAACATCTCGCCGGAAATGGCGATCCTGCTGAAAATTGCCGTGCGCTGTCGTCTCAATATTCTGATTTCGGGGGGCACCGGATCGGGCAAGACCACCCTGCTCAACGCGCTCTCGCGCCTGATCGACGCTGCCGAACGCACGGTGACGATCGAGGATGCGGCCGAGTTGCAATTGCAGCAGCCGCATGTCGTCCGCCTCGAAACCCGGCCGGCCAATCTCGAAGGCACCGGCGAGATCACGATGCGCGACCTGTTGCGCAACGCGCTGCGGATGCGGCCCGATCGCATCATCCTCGGCGAGATCCGCGGCGCCGAGGCGCTCGACGTATTGCAGGCGATGAACACCGGACATGACGGCTCGATGAGCACGATCCACGCGAACCGTCCGCGGGAGGCGCTGACCCGGCTCGAAAACATGGTCGGCATGACCGGCATACACCTGCCCTCACATGCCGTGCGCACCCAGATTGCTGCCGCAGTCAACATGATCGTTCAGGTCAGCCGGATGCGTGACGGCATGCGGCGCGTGGTCGAAATCATCGAGATTGTCGGTATGGAAGGCGACGTCATCACCACGCAGGAGCTGTTCAGTTATCAATACCAAGGGGAAACCGCCGATGGCCGGTTGCGCGGCGTCTTCAAATCGAGCGGTTTGCGGCCCTATTTCCTGCCGCGCGCAGAATATTTCGGGCTCGACCGCCCACTGCTGGAAATCGTCTGAGGTGGACGCGACCGGCCGCTGTTGCGTCCGTTGCTCGCGGAACCGGGCGGCACGCCCATGACACTCGATCCGGGTGACCAAAGTGCGCTGCTGCTGTCGATGATCGCTGCCTTATTGGTATTCGCGGCAATCATCTTTGTTTTCGGCCAGCTTGCAGCGCGCCGGTATAAGCGGCGATTAAAGGCTCTGTACGATCGCGCCAAAAGCGGCGGCGGAGCGGCCATTCCCGCCGCAGCGCAGTCTCTGGCGCGCATCGAGAGCACGACCCCCAAGATCGACCGCGTCGCTCGACGCTGGCTGCCGCGCCGTGAAATCCTTGCCGCGCGCTTGGGGCGCACCGGGCGAGCGATCAGCATCGGGCAGTATGCGCTTACAATGCTCGGGCTGGCAGTAATCGGCGCGCTCGCCGTACTCTATCTGACCCCGCTCGGGCTCACGCCCAGTGCATTGATTGGCGTGCTGCTTGGCGTCTGGGTACCGCATTGTGTCGTTGGCCGGATGGGAAACCGGAGAGTCTCCGCCTTTATCGATTTGTTTCCGGACGCCATTGATTTGATGGTGCGGGCGCTGCGCTCCGGCTTGCCGGTCAGTGAAGCGATCATCAACGCCGGGCACGAAATCCCCGATCCGGTTGGCTGCGAAATGCGGCTGATCGAAAGCGGGATGCGTCTCGGGCGCGATCTCGAGACATTGTTATGGGATATTGCCAAGCGGATCGACGCACCCGAGTTCCGGTTTTTTATCATCGCAATGAGTGTGCAGCGCGAAACCGGCGGCAACCTTGCGGAGACACTTGGCAATCTTGCCGAAGCGCTGCGCCGGCGGCGGCAAATGCGGGCCAAGGTGCGGGCAATGTCGAGCGAGACCCGGGCGACGACAATGATCCTCGGCGGTCTGCCGGTCGTCGTCATCGGCCTGCTCGGCTTGACCTCACCGGATTATCTGGGGCCTCTGTTTCACGATGTCCGTGGATACGTTCTTGATAGTATCGCGGTTGCGATGCTCGTCATCGGTGTGACGATCATGAACCGCATGGCGCGGTTCGAGATATGAAACCGATCCAGCCGCAGGATCTCGAGATTAGCCGCTGGCTGCCGAGCGGTATCGGGCTCGATGACATGATTGCCGGGCTGGCCGCGATGGCGACCCTGGCCACCATATTCGCGTTGTGGCACGCGCTGCGCCCCAAAGACGCGTTCGAGCGGCGGCTTGCCCAGATTATCGAGAACCGCGAGGGGATGCGGCGCCAGGCGGTTGCCGCACGCCCACGCCGACAATTGCCTCGGACCGTCGGATTGATGCGCGCCGCCGTTACCCGGCTCAATCTGCTGCATTCGCAGCATGCCGCCGAAGCGCGGCTTCTGCTGGCCCGCGCCGGACTGCGCTCGCCTGACGCGATGATCGCGTTCCTGTTCGCGCGCCTGAGCCTGCCCATGCTCTTCGCTGTTGCGGTGCTGGTCGACAGCTCGCTGCTGGATGTGCTGCCGCTGCCCCACGAACTACACTTTGTCCCGGCGGTCGGCGCCGCTCTGCTGGGCTTTTACGCGCCCAAACTTTATCTGAGCAATGCTGCCGCAAAGCGCGCCAAAAAGTTGCAGTTGGCGCTGCCGGATGGGCTCGATCTGATGGTGATTTGTGCCGAGGCCGGGCTTAGCCTCGACGCCACGCTGGTTCGGGTCTCACGCGAACTCGCCGGCAGTTTTCCGGAACTGGCGGAGGAGTTCGCGATCACTGCCGCCGAATTGACCTTTCTGCCGGATCGGCGCGCCGCCTTTGACAATCTGAACAGCCGCACCGACTGCGAGGGCATTCGCGCCATCGTCAATACGCTGCAGTAGACTGCTAAATTCGGTACGCCACTGGCTCAATCGTTGCGCATCCTGTCGGCCGAATCACGGACCGCGCGGCTGACCCGCGCCGAAGAGAAGGCCGCAAGGCTGCCGGCGATGCTGACAGTGCCGATGATCATCTTCATCCTGCCGACTTTGTTTATCGTCCTCCTCGGTCCGGCGGCGATCAACATCATGGATACCTTCGCCAAAAAGTAATAGATACCTTTCCAGCGGCGTCACCTCCGGTTAGGACGCGCTCGGCCGCGCGGGATTCTTTAACCCGGCCGATCGAACCGCCCGGTCTCGCTCTTCCGGCGACAATTCACGCAGCGTGTGGTAATAGCCAAGATTGTGCTCGACGGCGGCCTCGTCGAGGTCCATCCGTGCGATGCGGGCGGCCTCGGCGACGCTGCCTTCCAGGCCATAGATCAGCGCCAAGGTTTGCCGTTCCTGGGCGGTGCCGGAAGACGCCATCGCCACCGGTTGGAGGAGTGCGACAGCATTCGAATAATTGCCGCTCAAGGCCAGCGACAGCGCCAGATCGACCGAAAGCGCGGGGTCGCCGGGAGCATAGCGCAGACCCTGCCGGTAATAAGCCTGAGCCGGTTGATGCCGACCTTCCACATCCTCGACCACGCCCAGCAGGACCAGCAGCTTGGGATCGCTCGGCCGCAATGCCAGCGCACTGTTGAGCGGCGCCAGTGCCAGTTCGGGACGACCCGTCTCGATGTACGCCTTTGCCAGGCCATGTAACGCCGGGCCGTAAGGGCCATCGCGTGCGAGCGCCGAGTTGTAGGCGATGATGGCCTCGTTGACGTCACGCAGCGCGAGCAATGTGTCGCCAATTGCGACAAACGGTTCGGGCAAGCGCGTCTCGATCTCCGCCGCGCGCCGATAAACCGAGAGCGCATTGCTATAATCGCCGCCGGCGCGCGCGGCGTTGCCGATGCGCATCAGCGCCGCATAAGTGGGCGGCGCGTCACCCCCATCGCGGCCATTGACGCTAAGCGGGTCGAGATGCGCCGGAAACGGCTGACAACCCCCGAGCACTGTAAGTGCCGCGGTCATTGTCAGAGCTATCCAACGGCGGAATGTTCCACATGTTTTGGCGTTACGCCCGCCCATCCCGGTCAGCCACCAATAATCGCCCGAGCATGCGATTATTTGGCGCTCGTCAAGTGCTCGTCCGGTCTCCAGGAAGCGTGTGGAGGCAATAGGTTAGGGTGCCACGCTCGGTTTCGCAGAAATCGCCGGCCGATGAATCTGCGGTTCAATCGGCGGCCGGTGCGGCCAGTGCTGGGGCGGATCGGACCTTTGCTGCGACCGCACTCTCG
>JAFAOB010000370.1 GCA_019238055.1 Alphaproteobacteria bacterium | reverse complement strand
CAACAGCCGTACATGCTCCGGGCTGTCGGTCTTGGGCAATGCCAGCGCCAGCACGCCGGGGCCGACCGCCGCCTCGATATCGCGCACCGCAAGCCGTAACGGCCGGTTGATGCGCACGACGACATCGGCGCCGCCGCGCGAGACGATCTCGGCCGCTTCCGGCACCAGCCCGCGCGCCCGCTCCTTTTCGGAGGCGGCGACGCTGTCTTCGAGATCGAGAATAATCGCGTCGGCGCCGCGCCGTGCGGCCCCATCGACAAAGCGGCGTTGAGTGACCGGCACAAACAGCAATGAGCGCCACACCGGCAGATTATTGGTCATGCGCTATCTCCGAGGCGGATGATGCCATCGCGGGCGAGCCCGTCGATCGCGGCGCGGGCGAGCCCGAGTTCACCCAGGATCTCGGCGGTGTGCTCGCCGAGACTTGGCGCCGGCCGGCGCAGCCTGCCGGGGGTTGCCGACAGGCGCGGGATGATGTTGTGCATTGGCACTCGGCCGATTTGGGGATCGGGAACATCCACCAGAATCTCGCGCGCCAGTACATGCGGGTCAGACATGAACCGATCGATGCCTTAGACCGGCGCGGCTGTGACTTCGGCGCGCCCGAACACGTCCATATTCTCGGGGGAGTTCTAACTTGAGAAAGGCGATATAAAAATTCGCAAGGAAAATCAATAGCGAAAATCGAACAAATTGAGCCCATATCTATCTCAAGTTAGCACTCTCCGCGATTTTGCCGGCACCATACATTGCCGCGGCCGGCCGACAAACATCTCGCAGGGCGGCAAGCCGGGACCGCCGCCACCCGCGTCTGGGCGCCGGTCTGGTTCCTCCGGTGCCCACCGGTGGCTCGGGTTAGCCGAGCTGTTGGCGCGCTTCCGCCGCCTGCTCGCGCATTGATTGCAGCAGCCGCGCTTCCGGGGTCGGCGCGCAGTTCGTGTAACCGGCGCCGAGCGCTTTTAATTGCGTGGCGTTGCGCGGAAAGGCGGCATGGTTCAACGGCAGTGCCAAGCGGGCGCCAGCGCTCTTCTTCGCCGCTTTGCGCACCCGGTCGATCGCCGCCACCAGCCGCGGGTGATCGGGCGTGCCGCTGACGCCCAGCGAGCGCGACAGATCGGACGGACCGACCGCCAGCAAATCAACGCCTTCGACCGCGGCGATCTCGTCGATGCGCTCGACCGCTTCCATGTCTTCGATCATGCAGGCGAGCAAAATCTCGCGGTTTGATTGCTCCATATGTTGGACGAGCGGAATCCGGCCGAATTCGGCGGCGCGGCTGCCTGCCGCCATGCCGCGTTCGCCCAGCGGCGGATAGCGCACCGCCTTGACCGCGGCGCGGGCGGTCTCAGCGTTGTGCACATGCGGCACCTGGATACCCTGAACCCCCATATCGAGCAGCCGCAGGATAAAGGCCGGGTCAAACCCCGGGGTGCGCACGATCGAGGTGATGCCGACATGCTCGGCCGCCACGACCATCGCCTGCACATCATGCAAATCGAAGCTCGTATGCTCCATATCGATAAACGCGGCGTCAAAGCCGGCGAGCCCGATGATCTCGACAATCTGCGGATCGGGAATGCCGCCGACATGGGTCCCGAGCGCCAATCCGCCCTCGCGCAGGATGCGTTTAACGCGATTCTCTCTCATGATGCCCTCTCTTGCCGCAGGCGTTGCAAAATCTCGTCAGGCGGCGCGCGCCGCCTGGGCCCGCTGCAGACGCTCGATAATCATCTCGGTGTCCATCACGTCGCCGAAGGTGTTGTAAAAGGCGGCGAACGAGGCCTCGTGCTCCTCGGGGCTCATCGCGGCGTTGCCGTCGCTGACCATGATCGTGCGGAAGTTGGTCATGTTGGCGTCGCGCGCCGAGCTTTCGCAACAAACATTGGTCACGGTGCCGGTGATCAGCACCGTGTCGAAGCCGCGCGAGCGCAGCCGTCCGGGCAATTGGGACGTTCCCGGCATGAAGGCGCTATAGCGGTATTTTTTGACGATTTCGTCTTCGGGCCAGATGTCGAGCTCGGGCCACAGCTGATGCCCGAGCGTACCTTCGGAAAGTGCCGCAATCCGCTTCTCGCGCATTTCGGGTGAGGCCATCTCGTGGGCCACCGACCATTCGTCAAGGCAGCGGGCATCATGGGTCATCTGCACCCAGAAGACGCCGCCTCCGGTCGCACGTACAGCAGCGGCGAGGCGGTTGACCGCCGGAACGATGTCGCGCGCCGCCGGGCACACCGCGTGTCCGACCGCGTCGTTCATAAACGCGTGCTGCAAGTCGATCACGACGAGCGCCGTGCGCGTCGGGTCGAGATCGGCAAAGCAATGCTCGCTGCCCCGTCGCGCGACCACACGCCGAACGATCGCATCGGGAATGGTGGCACCCGTTAGTTTCATCCGCACCTCCTTGCTCTGACAGAAGAGCCTATCCCGGGCTGGGGGCGAGGCGCAATTCTGCGCCGCTAAGCCTAACTCGGGAAGAAGCGCGCGATGATCCTGCAGACCGTGTGAGAACTTGACGCCACTACAAAGCAAGAATCAATCATAATCGGCAAAAGAGCGGCCAGCGCTGTCGCGGCGAGAGGCGCAGAACGCGCTATTTGGCGACCATCACATCCGAGGCCTTGATCACCGCCGTGGCGTTGTCACCCACCTGGAGGGCGAGCTCGTCGATGGCTTCGTTGGTGATCGAGGAGGTAATAATCACGCCGTTGCCGATATCGATGCGCACGTGCCCGGTCGTCTGGCCTTTCTGCACACCGACGATCTTCCCCTTGATCTGATTGCGCGCGCTGAGCTTCATCTCTCTGGTCTCCGTTTTTCTGCCGATCAGGCAGCCCGGATACAACAACGGTCATCTCACCACCACGCGTTCCGCTGATGTATCGTCATCGGCCCGCGAGGCGGCGACTCATACTTGTTGACGTCGATATATCCTTTCGAATATACCGCTGTCGCCATACCCTCAGAGCTTGCGAGCAGGGCTGCTCGCTCTGATCAAAATCTCCTTCGATATGGAGGTCTCTCGTGAACACACGCGCCTTGTTTGCCATCCCGCTCTTGATCGGCCTCGGCAATTCGCCGCTGCAGGCGGCGTGTCCCGGCGGCGTTTCGAGCTCCTTTACAGTCTCCGGGCAGGTCACCAACCCCGGAGTTTTTAATCTCAGCCAACTCGAGCAATTTGCACCGGCCCAGGCGAATGTGACCCATTTTGCGGCAGGATCGGTTGTCACCGAATCCTTTACCGGCGTGCTGCTCTGGGATTTGCTGAACAACCCGCCGGTCGGCGGCATCGTGACTGACCCGACGGTCAAAAACGACATTTTGCATAAGATCGTCATCGTGACCGGCACCGACTGCTATCAATCCGTGTTTGGTGCGGGCGAGTTCGATCCGCTTTTTGGTGGGAGCCAGATCATGGTCGCGTATGCGACCGGTGGGCAATCGCTCGGCTCTGCTGGATTTGCGCGGATCGTGGTCCCCGGCGACAAAGCCGGCGGCCGGTTCGTCTCAAACATCGCTAATATCGATGTCGAGGATGCTGGTCTCTATCCGAGCAACTCGCCTAAATAGTGAGGCCGATTTTTTGCAGATACGCGTGGTGCAGCCAAGCAGATCCCTGAATCTCAGTCGGTCATCGAGTGAGCCGGAGTTTTAGCCCATGGTTCGTGAGAATGAGATACGGGAAGCAGAGACTGCAGTTACGCTGCCGCCGCCAACCGATGCCGGCTTGCTGTTCATCGGCCGCATTCACACGCCGTGGACGTCGCGCATGGAGACACCACGACAAGGCCGCGTTGACGGGCCGATCTGCCGGATCGTGGTCTTTGAGCCATGGGTTTCGGCGCTTGCCGGGCTCGAACAATACGAACGGATCGAAGTGCTCTACTGGTTGCACCTTTCGCGCCGTGATCTCGTCCTGCAAAGCCCGGCCAATGATCGGACATCGCGCGGCACCTTTTCGCTGCGATCGCCGGCCCGGCCGAACCCGATCGGCACTGCAATTGCTCGGCTCGTCGGTATCGAAGGCGGCACCGTAATGGTGCGCGGACTGGATTGTTTAGACGGCACGCCCTTGCTCGATCTCAAGCCGGATCGCACGCTGTTCACGCCCTTGGCGCCGCCGCAACGCGGCGATTTTCAAATCGGCGATCCATGATTTTTAAGCCAATTGTGGGCGATCGCTGCAAAGGCGCCAACTAAGCGCTGGCGGCACGCCACGCGACTTGGCCGATGCCTGGTCCCACGGATCACCTTAATAAATATGCTGTCCGCCGTTAACCGAGATTTCAGTGCCGGTGACGTAGGCCGCGTCGGCGCTGCACAGAAAAAAAATCGTGCCGGCGACATCGGACGGTATGCCAAGCCGGTGCAATGGGATGCGCGGCAGCAGGACCGCGGTTTCGGGCGACAGCATCGCGGTCTCGATCTCGCCCGGCGCCACCGCGTTGACGCGCACGCCGAGGCGAGCGAAATCGGCCGCCATCTCGCGCGTCAAGGCAGACAACGCCGCTTTTGAGGTGGCATAGGCCGAACCCGCAAACGGGTGCACCTGATGACCGGCGATCGAGGTGATGTTGACGATCGCCCCCTTGCCGCGCGCCAGCTCGGAGGCAAACGCACGCGACAAGATCAGCGGCACAAAAAAATTCAGATGGAATACCCGGTGCCAATCTTCGACATCGCCGTTGAGGGTGCCGAGCCGCTCGCGCGTCGGCGATTTCGGCGATACCCCGGCATTGTTCACGAGGGCATGCAATGGCCCCTCGATGAGATCCTTGGCTTCGACGACAAAGCGGTCGAGATCCTCGGGATCGCCGAGATCGGCGGTGATGTGGTGGCTCCAGTTCGGGTCGCGCTTACACTCGGGCGGCACCGCGTCGCGCGAGCAGGTGATGATCCGCCAGCCGGCCTCGCTAAACCGCTGAACCGTAGCATGGCCGATGCCGCGGCTGGCACCCGTCAGCAGGAGGACCGGGTGCTCGCTGGTCATCAAACCACCACCCGTCGCGAGAAGCTTGAGCGCGGCTCCTCGATGCCCTCCGGATCCTGATGGATAATGATTTCGGCATTGGGGTAAGCCGCGCGCAGCCTGGCTTCGACCTCGTCCGAAATCTCATGGGCTCGAATTAGGCTCATCGTGCCATCCATCTCGATATGAATCTGGATAAAAGCAGTCGGTCCCGCCATTCGGGTGCGCAGATCGTGGGCCGCGGTCACATGCGGATGTGACTGGGCGATCTCGCGAATCTTTTCGCGCTCATCATCAGGAAATTCCTGGTCCATCAGCTGCACGAGCGAGAGCCGCGCCAGTCCAACGGCCGACCAGATAATCCAGATGCCGATGGCGGCGCCGAACAGCGGGTCGAGGATGGGCAACCCGAACAGAGCGCTGAACACGAGTGCGGCGATCACCCCGAGGTTCAACACCACATCGCTGCGGTAATGGAATTCGTCGGCACTGACGGCGATCGAACCGGTACGCTTCACAACAGACTGCTGATAAAAAACCAGCAAGAGCGTCAGGACGATCGCGAAGACCATGACCGCGATGCCGAGCGGAGGGTGTGATACCGGCACCGGATCGATGAGCCGGCGAACCGCCTCGGCGAGGAGCAACAGCGCGCTGCCGGTAATGAAGGCCGATTGCCCGAGCACCGCCAGCGGCTCGGCCTTGCCGTGACCAAAGCGGTGCTCGCGATCGGCCGGTGCCATTGCGTGCCGCACCGCAATGAGATTGATCAGCGATGCCGCCCCGTCGAGCAGCGAGTCGATAACGCTCGACAGCAGCGCGACCGAGTTTGTTTCAAGCCAGGCCGCGAATTTGATCGTGATCAATAAGAGCGCAACCGCAACAGAGGCATAGGTCGCGCGCCGCCGCAGTCGATCGGCTTGCGGCCCGTAGATCAGGGGAAAAGCCGTTCGCGTCGCCATTCGCCGCCCTCGCGAACAAACAACCAACGGTCGTGCAGACGGGAGGGGCGCTCCTGCCAGAATTCGATCCGCTGCGGGACCACCCGAAAGCCCGACCAGAACGCCGGGCGCGGCACCTCGCCCTCGCCAAAGCGGCGCGCAACTTCTTCGACCTGCGTTTCGAGCACGGCTCGACTGGCGAGCGGCCGCGACTGATCCGAGGCCCAAGCACCGATGCGGCTGTCGCGCGGCCGGCTGGCAAAATAGGCATCGGCTTCCTCGGCCGGTACCGGTTCGACGACACCCTCGACCCGCACCTGCCGCTGTAGCGACTTCCATAAAAAGCATAGAGCAGCGCGCGGGTTCTCGGCCAGTTCTTCCGATTTGCGGCTTTCAAGATTGGTATAGAAGACAAAGCCGCGCTCATCGCAGCCCTTGAGCAGAACCGCCCGCGCCGAGGGAACGCCGGCGGCGGTCGCGGTCGCGAGGATCATTGCGTTCGCATCCGCTTCGCGCTCAAGCGCTTGGGTAAACCAGCGCTCGAACGGCATCCACGGTGCGGTTTCGACGATATCATCCATAAAAGCGGTTGCCCTATCGGGATCCGATCTCTTCGATTTCTTTCGGCGAGCGCTGGCGATCACCGTGTCGATCCGTGTTCGGTTCAGGCGTTTCCCCGATCAACGAGGCGATCGTCATCTGCGTCGCCGCCGCCTCGGCTCTGACGATGCGCCTGACCGCAGCTTCGATCTGCCGCTGCCAGGGCGCCGAGACATTGCCAAGCCAGCTGCCGGCAAACGGAAGATGCAGCGCGTCATAAAGATCTCGCAGCGTAGCGTGCTCCGGATTCCATGCCAATACCCAGCTGCCCGCCTGCGTGTGGGCGACAAAGCCCGAGGCGGCAAGCGGCTCCATATGTTCATCGATGACCGTGGTGGCAACCCCGAGCGCCTTTGCGAGGGCCTGCGTCGTCAACACGGCACCCGACCGTTGAGCCCGGGTCAACGCCGCAAGCAGCGCCAAGCTCAGCCCAAGCCGCACCCCGCCAGCCGAAATACCGCCGATGCGATCATCGATTCGCCAGAGTGGCAAGGCAGCTGCAACTTCGGCTCCGAGCAGCACCGCCGTCCATGAAATGTACATCCACAACAGAAAGATCGGGATCGCCGAGAGCGCGCCATAAACGGTCTGATAATAAGACACCGCGCCGATGTAGATCGAAAATCCGACTTTCAGGATCTCGATCGCAGCAGTCGCAACCAGCGCTCCCAGAGCAGCATCGCGCCACCGCACCGCGCAATTGGGAATCAGCCAATAAAGCAACGTCGCTGCGATAAATTCGAGAAGCGCCGGTATCGTGCGGGCGATGCCATGCAGCCAGCCGCTTTCAAGCCATATAAAAGCTTCCTGACCAAAGCCGACATGACGTGCGGCGATTTCAAAATAGGTCGACAGCGACAGGCTGAGTCCGACCAACAATGGGCCGAGGGTGATCAGCGCCCAGTAGGAGAGAACCCGTTGCCCCCAAGGGCGCGGCGAGGTCACGCGCCAGATCAGATTGAGCTGATCCTCGACGGTAGCCAACAGCAGGACTCCAGTCGCAGCGATGCCGATGATCCCGAATGCCGTCGTCTGCGCGGCGGAGTTGGCAAAGGCACGGAACCACCAGCCCGCCTGTTCTCCGATCGTCGGAATGAAATATTTGAACACCAGAGCCAGGATCTCGTCATGCAGATGGCTGAAGATCGGCACAACGGACAGTGTTCCGAGCGCTATTACGGCAAGCGGTACGAGCGAGACGAGCGCGGCGTAGCTGAGTGCGCCCGAGGCCGCAAAGCAACCGTCACGATTAAATCGGCGTAATGAATAGAGCGTGAAGGCGCCGGCGGTAGCCGCCGCGTCGCGCGCCACGCCGGGCCTGTTTTCCCGGCGCTTTTCCGCCTCAGAGCGCATTAGGCGAACCTCACAGCGACTTATCTGGTAAACAGATGGGCGTCGAGCAATTATCCGCACCTCGCGGCCGCCGCGCCAGCATCATTCCGAACGCCCAGAGGCTGGTGCTTTCCGTCGCCGTCGTAGAGGGTGAGCCGAAAAGCGAGGAATGGCGATGACGATGCCGCTGATGGCGGAAAAACGCGGTCTGATTATGGGAGTAGCCAATGAGCGCTCGATCGCCTGGGGCATCGCGAAGGTCCTGCACGAACACGGCGCCACTCTCTGCTTCACCTATCAAGGCGAGGCACTCGGCAAGCGGGTACGGCCGCTGGCGCAAAGCCTGGATAGCGATTTTGTCGTAGAGGCGGATGTTATCTCCGAGCAAAGCCTCGATTCGCTGTTCGATGAGTTGAAACGGCGGTGGGGTCGGCTCGATTTCCTGGTCCATGCAATTGCATTTTCCGACAAGGAGGAGCTGAAGGGGAAATATCTTCAGACGACGCGGACCAACTTTCTGCGCACGCTGGAAATTTCGTGCTACTCGTTTACCGATGTCTGCCGTCGCGCAGCGCCGCTGATGACAGCGGGTGGAAGTTTGTTGACCATGACCTATTCGGGCGCAGAACGGGTGATGCCGCACTATAATGTGATGGGCGTCGCCAAGGCGGCGCTGGAAGCGAGCGTGCGATACTTGGCGGTCGATCTCGGTTCCGACAAGATCCGTGTCAACGCCATCTCGGCCGGACCGATCAAGACGTTGGCTGCCTCCGGTATCGGCGACTTCCGCTACATCCTGAAATGGAACCAGCTCAACTCTCCGCTCAAGCGCAATGTGACGATCGAGGATGTCGGGGGCGGTGCACTTTATCTGTTGAGCGATCTCTCGACGGGAGTCAGCGGCGAGGTCCATCACATCGACTGCGGTTATCACATCGTCGGCATGAAAGCGGTTGACGCTCCCGACATCTCTGTAGTGTGAGCGATACGGAAGGGGTATTCACCGACAACCGCAGCTCATTGCCTCGGCCAATCATCAGAGGCCGGGCGACGGTGAATCGGTGCACGCTCGGCTCCCGCCGATCCGGGGGCCAATTCGCTTCTCTAACCCGCACAGGAGCCATGGCCGGCAACTCGTTCGGAACACTGTTCCGCTTCACCACCTGGGGCGAAAGCCATGGGCCGGCGATCGGCGTCATCGTCGATGGCGTGCCGCCGCGCCTGCCGCTTGCCGAACCTGACATCCAGCGTTGGCTTGACAAGCGCAAACCTGGGCAATCGCGATTTACGACGCAACGGCGCGAAGAAGACCTTGTCCGCATCCTGAGTGGTGTTTTTGACGGGGTGACGACCGGCACCCCGATCCAGCTGATGATCGAGAACACCGACCAGCGATCCAAGGACTACCGCAATATTGCCGACCGGTTTCGCCCCGGTCATGCCGACTTCACCTATTGGAAGAAATATGGCGTGCGCGATTACCGCGGCGGCGGCCGCGCCTCGGCACGCGAGACTGCGTCGCGGGTTGCGGCAGGAGCCGTCGCCAGAGCCATTCTCGGCCCTGGCATCACGATACGCGGCGCCCTGGTGCAGATCGGACCCCATGCGATCGACCGAACTGCCTGGAATTGGGGCGCCATCGAAGAGAACCCGTTCTGGTGCCCTGACGGAGCCATGGCGCTGCGCTGGGCGGACTATCTCGATAGCGTGCGCAAGGCGGGCTCGTCGGCGGGCGCAGTAATCGAAATCGTGGCAAGCGGCGTCCCGGCGGGTCTCGGCGAGCCGATCTACGACAAGCTCGATGGTGATCTCGCTCGTGCATTAATGACGATCAACGCAGTCAAGGGGGTCGAGATCGGTGCGGGCTTTGGCGCCGCCGCGCTCAAGGGCGAGGAGAACGCCGATCAGATGCGAATGGCGAATGGCCATGTCGTGTTCCTGTCGAACAATGCCGGCGGTATTCTGGGCGGCATTTCCACTGGGCAAGACATTGTCGTTCGATTTGCGGTCAAGCCGACCAGTTCGATCTTGACTCCGTTGCGCAGCGTCGATGTTGACGGCAACGAGGTCGAAATCGCCACTCACGGTCGCCACGACCCATGCGTCGGCATCCGCGCCGTCCCTGTGGGCGAAGCGATGGTCGCGTGCGTGCTTGCCGATCACCTGCTGCGCTGCCGCGCACTCGGCGGCGAAGTCTGACCGATGCGGCGCCTGCTGGTCGGCTTTTTCACTGCGATCGGGTTTTTGTCGTTTCTGTTTGTGATCGCCGTCGTGGTGCTGATCACACGGCTGCAGCCGAGTGCGCCGGCGCTTCCCGGCAAGATCATCCTGTCGCTGGACCTGACGCGGGGTCTGGCCGAAGGGGCCGGGGAAGAAGGCTTGCAACGGCTGATTTTTGGCACACAGCCGAGCCTGCGCGACATTGTCGACGCGCTGGAAGCGGCACAGGCCGATCCTCGGGTCAAAGGCGTGTTGGCGCGGGTCGGCAGCGACGATACCGGCTTTGCCAAAGCCCAGCAGGTTCGCGATGAAATCACTGCTTTTCGCGCCAAAGGAAAGTTCGCGATCGCCTTTGCCGACAGTTTCGGCGAGTTCGGCGCTGGCACCAGGCCCTATTATCTGGCCACCGCCTTCGACCAAATCTGGCTGCAACCGATGGGCAGCCTCGGACTGACCGGGCTCTACGCCGAAGCCATGTTTATTAGGGACACCCTCAATAAGCTTGGGATAGCACCGGAGTTCGGTCACAAAGGCCAATTCAAAACCGCAGCCAACGTCCTGACCGAAACCCAGATGACCCCGCCGCAGCGCGAAGAGGTCGAGGACCTGTTGAAATCGATATCAGGGCAAGTGGTGAATGGCATCGCGCAGGCCCGCAAGCTGTCACCGGAGGCTGTAACTGCCGCGATCGATAAAGCCCCTCTGCTCCCAAACGAGGCCTTGGAGACAAAGCTAATCGACCGGCTCGGCTATCGCGACGACGCGATCATTGAGGCCCACAGGCGGGCCTCGGGCGCCGAACTCGTCGGCGTGTCGGCTTATCTTGACGGCGCCGGTCGGCCGCACCGCACAGGCGAGCGGATTGCGCTGATATACGGATCGGGGCTGATCGTTCGCGGTGGTGGGCCCTCCAATCCGCTGACCCAGTCCGACTTGATGGCGGCAAACGCGATAACCACGGCGTTCCGCGATGCGGTGCGCGACCCAAAGGTCCGCGCGATCCTGTTCCGCATCGACAGCCCGGGCGGTTCGGTGGTCGCCTCGGAGACGATCTGGCACGATGTCGTCTATGCCCGCGAGCGCGGCAAGCCGGTGATCGTGTCGATGGGCGATGTGGCGGGCTCAGGTGGCTATTATGTCGCTGCGCCCGCGGACAAGATCGTCGCTGAGCCGGCGACCTTGACCGGTTCGATCGGCGTTCTCGCCGGCAAGCTGGTTATCGCTGATCTGTTGAAAAAGATCGGCGTGTCGACCGATGCGGCACAATTCGGCGTCAATGCCGGAATGTTTAGCGCCACCTCGAACTTTTCCCCGCTGGCCCACGCGCGGCTGCAAGCGTTTCTCGACGCGAGCTATAAGGGATTCAAAGAGCATGTAGCGGCCGGCCGCCACATGAGTGCCGATGCAGTCGAGGCGGTGGCGCAGGGCCGGGTATGGACGGGCGAAGAAGCCAAGGTTAAAGGGCTCGTCGATGCGTTGGGCGGCTACGGAGTGGCTTTACGCCTTGCCAAGGAAGTCGCTAACATCCCAGCTGACTCGCCCGTTGAGTTGACGGTATTCCCGCGGCAACAAGGTATCGTTGCATATCTCTACGAGCGGCTGACCGGCACACAACACGATGATGACAATAGTGCCGGCGCCAACGCCCTCGGCCGTGCGTTTGAGGCAGCCCAGCCCCTAGTAGCACAGGCCGCGGCCGCCCTCGACAATTCCAACATTTTGCTGATGTCTCCATTAACCCAGCCCCGCTGACGTTTTTAAACATCTTTTAACTCAACCCGCGGCATAAGACCCACGCGGGAACAGAATCGCGCGGTTGACGGTTAGCGAAATAGGCGGTGAGCACCGAGTTCTGTTGCTCGTCACCTGTAGTGGTCGTTCTTTGGGGTTCAGGGGGCAAGCGAAATGCTCGGAGCAGCAATCTTTCGCCTTGTCGATTTCTGTGCGCGGCAGGCGTGGTGGGTGGTTCTCGCTGCGATAATCCTTGGCGGATGCTGTGGCATTTATGCGGTGCAGCACTTTGCGGTCAACACCGACACCACGGCGCTGTTTCCTCCCAACCTGCCATGGGCGCAGCGGGCATTTCGCTATATGCGGACCTTTCCCGAGCCTGGCGTCATTGTCGTTGTCGAGGCGCCCACACCGGAGGATGTCGAGCAGGCGGCGGCCAAGCTTACTGCGGGGCTTTCGGCGCGCAAGGAGCTGATCAAAGGCGTGCGCGAGCCGCAGGGCGGCACGTTTTTCGAACGCAATGGCCTGCTTTACTTGCCAACCGGTCAGGTCGCACGGCTGACCGAGGGTCTGACCCAGGCAAACCCATTGCTCGCGACATTAGCGGCGGACCCCAGTCTGCGCGGTTCACTCGAGGCGCTATCGGACGGTCTTGCCGGGGTCCAAGCCGGGATGATCCCGCTCGACGCGCTGAGCCGGCCAATGGACATGGCGGCAGAAACGGCGCAAGCGGCGCTCGCTGGCCGGCCTGCAAACTTCTCCTGGCAAGTCTTGGCCGGCGGCCATGCAGCCAAACCCGCACAATTGCGCCGCTTTATCGAGGTGGACCCGGTTCTCAACTATCACGCTCTCGAGCCAGGCCGGGCTGCCACCGATGCGATCCTCCAAACCGCCCGGCAACTCAAGATCGGACAAAATTTTCAGGCGCACATCCGGCTGACTGGGCTGGTTGCGATCAACGATGACAGCTTTTCGACGTTGACCAAAAACAGCGGGCTCAACGCCACGATATCGCTCTTTGCAGTTGGCCTCATTCTGTGGTTGGCGCTGCGCTGGAGCCGCATCATCCTGGCGGTGGTTGCGACTATCATCACGGGGCTTGCGGCCTCTGCCGCGTTCGGACTGTTTCTGGTCGGCGCCCTCAATTTGATCTCGGTCGCTTTTCTGGTGCTGTTTATCGGGCTCGGCATCGATTTCGGCATCCAATTCAGCGTGCGCTATCGCGCCGAGCGGTATGAGTTCCCTGATCTGCCTACAGCTCTGCGCAGCGCCGCACGCAAGGTCGGCCCACCCTTGGCGCTCGCAGCCGCGGCAACCGGGGTCGGTTTCGCCTGCTTTGTGCCGACCGATTACCGTGGTCTTTCCGAGCTTGGCGAAATCGCCGGCGCTGGAATGGTGATTGCCTTTTTGCTAAGCGTCACCCTGCTCCCGGCGCTGCTTGCGGTATTGAACCCGCCACCTGAGCGGCGGCCGATGGGGTTTGCCGCGCTGGCGCCGGTCGATCGTTTTTTGGGACGGCATCGCATCGCGATCGTCGCTGCGACCTTGAGCGTGGTCGCGGCGGCCTCGCCGTTGCTGATGCTGCTCCGGTTCGATTTCAATCCGCTACATCTGCAAGATCCAAAGGCGCCGGCGGTAGCGACCTATCTCGCATTGCGCAAGGATCCGCAGATCGGGGCGAACGCGATCGAAGTCATGAGCCCGAGCCTCGATGCCGCAAACGCGCTTGCCCGTCGCCTCTCGGCATTACCGCAAGTCTCGCAGGCGACCACGCTCGACAGTTTGATCCCGGCTGATCAGGACCGAAAGCTTGAACTGATCCGCAAGGCGGCCACGGCGATTGGGCCGTCTCTGTCGCCGCAGCAGATCGAACCATCGCCGAGCGACCGGCAGAATATCGAGGCGCTGGCCTCGACCGCACAAATGCTGTCGCAGACGGCTGTGCACAAGGAAGGCCCAGGGGCAAGCGCAGCCAAACAGCTGGCCGGACTGCTCCTCGATCTGGCAAAAGCCCCACCTGCAGCCCGCCAACGTGCCGAAACTGCTGTCGCCGAACCGCTGCGCATCTCACTGAACGATTTGCAGCAAGCGCTCAAACCAGAGCGTATCACGCGCGACACGATCCCTGCCGATCTGAAGAGGCAGTGGCTGACACCGAACGGCGCCGCCAGGGTCGAGGTCTTGCCAAAAGGTGATCCCGATAATACCGCAGTCCTGCGCCGCTTCGTTACCGACGTCCTCGCGCTAGCGCCAAATGCGACTGGGCCCGCGGTGCTGCTGTTCGAAGCCGGAAAGACGGTCGTTGGCGCCTTTGTCGAGGCGGGCATTTTCGCGATTTGCGCGATCGTCGTCCTTCTCGCGGTGACCCTGCGTCGCGTCCGCGACGTGCTCTTGACCCTCGTGCCACTGCTCGTCGCTGGTATCGTGACGCTGGAACTGGCTGTCGTTTTGGGTCTGCAGTTGAATTTTGCCAATATTGTCGCGTTGCCGCTGCTGCTCGGGGTCGGTGTCGCCTTCAAGATTTATTACATGTTGGCGTGGCGCAGCGGTCGGATCGCGCTGGTGCAATCGAGCCTGACCCGCGCCGTGATCTTCAGCGCTCTGACCACGGCAACCGCGTTCGGCAGCCTGTGGATGTCGAGCGATCCCGGCACGTCCAGCATGGGTGAGCTGATGGCGTTGGCTCTCGTCTGCACAATGGCGGCCGCAGTATTGTTCCAGCCGGCGCTTATGGGACCGCCGCGCCAACCCTCGGGCTGGACCCGCGGCCGTCAGCCGCAGCGCGAGCCGGCGATCGTCGTGCGCCAGGTGCCACCTGCACGGCAGACCTCAGACGCTTTTGTCGAATACCGCGAGGAGCAGCTGACCGAACACGAATTCGAGAGATGATGGCCGCTCGCCGAAGGGTGGGGCGCACCAGCCTCGCGATCGATAATCTGCGGGCCTATGTCATTTTGCTCGTGCTGGCCTTTCATTCATCGCTCGCCTATCTCGCCTTTCTGCCGGCCCATCCATTTGCATTCGCGAGCCCGCCCTTTGAGTGGGTTGCGTTTCCGATCATCGATCACGATCGCTCGATCGGGCTCGAACTGTTTTGCGCCTGGCAGGACGTCTTTCTGATGACCCTGTTCTTTTTCCTGTCCGGACTGTTCACTTGGCCGAGCCTGAAGCGCAAGGGTGTTGCCGCGTTCGTTGGTGACCGGATGCAAAGGCTGGGACTGCCCTTTGCCCTCGTCGTCGGGCTGTTGATGCCGGTTGCGCAATACCCGACCTATTTGCAAACCGCGATCGAACCCGGCATCGGCGCCTATATTCGGGCCTTTCTGGCGCTGCCGCTTTGGCCGTGCGGGCCGATGTGGTTCCTCTGGCTGCTGCTTGGCGCCGATCTCTTCGCCGCCGGGCTCTACGTCATTGCTCCCGATTGGGGAGATCGTCTCGGTCGAATGGCAGAGGTCGCCGAGACGCGGCCGGTCCGATACTTGGCCGGGCTGCTGGCAGCTTCGGCAATCGCCTATGTCCCGCTGGCGCTCGCCTTCACCCCCGAAGCTTGGGGTGAGGTCGGCCCATTCTCTCTGCAGCTGAGTCGGCCGTTGCACTACGCGGTTTATTTCTTCGCCGGCGCTGGGCTTGGTGCTTTTGGGATCGAGCGCGGCCTGCTGGGCCCCGAGGGAGCGCTCGTCAAATATTGGCGAATGTGGCTCGGACTAGCGCTCGGTACCTTTGCGCTATGGCTCGGTGTAACCGCATTAACCGTCGAAGCCCAGAGTCGGGTCAGCGCAGGCCTCCAAATCATCGACGATTTGAGTTTTGTGCTCGCGTGTTTTGGCAACTGCTTAGGCATACTGGCCCTTACCCTGCGCTTTGCCGCGAAATGGCAGCGATGGCTCGACAGCCTGAAGCAGGATGCCTATGGCATGTATCTCGTGCATTACCTCTTTGTGATCTGGCTGCAATATGCGTTGCTGCCGCCAAACTTGCCGGCGATCGTCAAGGCAGGCACGGTGTTTATCGGCACTCTGGCGCTGAGTTGGGGGACGACTGCGGCTTGGCGACGACTTCCGGCGCTCGCGGCATCAATCGCGGTTAGCCGCAGGGCGGCTGCGAGGCCGCCATAACGGTGGTCCGCTCCGCAACAAAGTTCCCGATGCGCGTAATCGCGTGCCGCGCCTCCGGCATCACCGAGGCGAACAGATGCCAGACATGCAGCATGCGCGGCCAGATTTCGAGTACCACCTTGCACCCTGCAACGCGCAAGCGATCGGCCATTCGGGTCGCATCGTCGCGCAACACTTCGTCGCTGCCGACTTGGATCAGTGCCGGCGGCAGCCCCGTCGGATCACCATAGAGTGGTGAAGCGTAAGGGTTCCGCGGGTCGGCGCCGGCCAGATAATATTCGGCGATCGACGGGATCCCGTTTGTGTCAAGAAACGGGTCGGCCACGGCGTTTTCCGCCAGCGAGGCTCCGGTCAAGGCGAGATCGGTCCAGGGCGACAATGCGACCGCCGCAGCCGGTAGCGGCAGGCGACCGTTGTCGCGGCAGCGCAGCAGCACGGCGAAGGCGAGACCGCCCCCGGCCGAGTCGCCGATGATTGCGATCTTGCGCGGGTCAGCGCCGCTCGCGAGCAGCCATTCATACGCGGCCGTCGCGTCGTCCAGTGCCGCCGGAAACGGGTGTTCGGGGGCGAGCCGGTAGTCGACTGCCAACAGGCGCGCGTGCGCCGCCTTCGCCAACCGCCAGGTCAGATGGCGATAAAGCGACGGCGAGCCGATCACGTATCCGCCGCCGTGCAGGTACAGAATATAGCGGTCGGGTTGCGAGGCCGGCGCGACGACCCATTCCGCTGCGACCCCACCGGCATCGACCGCGATCCGCTTGATGTCGGGGGGCGGATTTGGGGTCCAGCGCTGAATGGCGATCGCGCGCCGCCGGTGCTCGGCAAGGCTTGCTTCCGGACCGGGTCTGCCCTTTAGCAGATAGCGTGTGCCGACCCGCAGGATTTCGGCGCGCAGGCTCATCCCCGCCCCGACGTAGCGCGCGGCGCGCGCATCTCGCCCGCCACCCTGACCCGCACGCGCAGCGCGTTGCCCAGCAGATAGGCAAGCGGCATGTCCTCGATATCGACGGTTTCGAGGCTGTCGCGATCCGCCCCGGCGGCGACCGCGCGTTCGCGCGCCTGCAGCTCGGCTGCGGCGATTGCTGTTGCGCGATCGAGACCACGATAGATCTGGTCGGTTTCGCCGCTGATCTGTGCGATCGCCGCGCCGACGGCGTTGGCGTGGGCGCCATACGGGACCCGGATCACCCGCGAGACCCCGGCGAGACGATCGGGGATCAGAAAAGCACCACCGCCGACCGCGATCAGCGGCACATCCCCGGCCTCGGTTTTGATGTGGTCAACCGCATCCTCGATACGGTCTTGCGTCATCGCCAGCACGGCCCGCGCGAGGGAGCGCGGCAGATCCGCGACCCGGCGAGCATCGCCGATCTCGGCGATACCGGCTGCCACTGCGGCATCGGTTGCGGTCAGCGTGTTGCCACCAAAGACGAGCGCCTCCCGCGTCAGCCGATAGCCGACACTCTGCGGACCAACGCCAAGCGGATCGCGCTTGACGATGCTGCCGCCGCCGAGCCCGATCGACAGCAGATCGGGCATGCGAAACAAGGTGCGCACACCGCCGACCTCGACGACCGAGTTCGCCTCACGCGGAAATCCGTGGTGCAGCTGGCCGATATCGGTCGAGGTGCCGCCGACATCGACCACCACCGCGTCGGCGAGACCGGACAGAAACGCCGCACCACGCATCGAATTGGTCGGGCCCGAGGCAAAGGTCATGACCGGCAGCGTCGTCGCCATGGCCGCGGACATGACTGTGCCATCATTTTGCGTCAGGTAGAGCGGTGCGTCGATACCGGTTTCGGCGATTGCCGCGGTAAACCCGGCCACGATCTTGCGCGCCAACGCGATCAGTGCCGCATTCAGCAACGCCGCATTCTCACGCTCGAGGAGCCCGATGCGGCCGAGATCGCGCGATAGAGTGACGGTGGCGTTGGGGCATTCCTCGGCAAGGATCGAGCGTGCCCGCTCTTCGCACGAAGAGTCGATTGGCGAGAAGATCGCAGCAACCGCAACAGAACCGACGCCGCGTTCCCGGACCAGCCGCGCTGCCCGCCGCATGCCGGTTTCATCGAGCGGCACGATTGGGCGGCCGTCGTAATCGTGTCCGCCCTCGAGCATCACAACCTCGCCGCGGACCAGCTCGGCGAGATCCGGCGGCCAATCACAAAACGGCGGCAAAGACGCGGCGGCCGGTAACCCGATCCGGATCGCGGCGACACGCGCCAGCCCCTGACGCTGCACCACCGCGTTGACGAAATGGGTCGTGCCGATCACCACCGCATCGATCGTACCGCGGGCGACCTCGGAATACGCCGACAGCTCGCCGAGCGCGGTAACAATACCGGTCGTCACGTCTTCGGTGGTCGGTGTCTTGACGGCATGGACGACCCGCCCCTCGGCGAGCAGGACCGCATCGGTATTGGTGCCGCCGACATCGATCCCAATCCGCCGCATCAGTTACCGCCATTTGTCCGGGTTTCGGGGCTCGCTCTCGACGATCAGCTCTTGTCCGCCGATGGCCCAATCGCCGTTTCCAGCACCTGGCGAATGAAGCGTTGATAAGGCATTCCGGCCTTGCGCGCCGATGCCTTTACCGCATCGAGCAGCGGTTTCGGCAAACGCATGTTTACGCGCTCGCTCTTAGGTTGAAATTCGAAAAGCACTGGCCGCAACTCCGTTAGATCGTACTCGGTCAGATCGGCGGTGGCGACGAACTCCTCGGCTTCTTCATCACTGTGCAGCTTTGGCAGCTTCTTTTTCATAGTATTTGCTCTCTTCCGGCGCATGTAGCGCGCGCTGATCGGTCGGATCAGGTTTTGCCCGTCCCGCATCCGCAAGGTGAAGACGATCAGCACGTTGCGCCCATCCTCAGCCCGCCCGATTGCCTTAAACCGCTCCTCGCGTTCCGAATGCGCCGGATCCGGGGAGTACCGCGATCGGATTGCGGAACAGGCTCTCGATAACGGTGATCGAGACACCGTGCTTTTGGCACTTGTCTCGGTTCCCGGCATCCCAATCGAACCCGCTGACCACCAGAGTCATGCAGCCAATATGTATGGTTGTACACACAAACGTCAACTCGTCCGATAAAGGGCTGAAGAGCACCGCCAGTCGCGGTCGCGCTCGTTATAGCCTCAAATGCCTGCACGACCGCCGCCGACATCGATCCCGATCCACCCCATTTCACCCTTAAGCCGTACCCGTGACGTATTTAGATAAGAATTACAGCATTTTTGTCATCTTCGGGCGAGGCTGGAGACGTCTTTACATATCACTTGACTAGATTCATGTTTTGTTCCAATAATGACTTTGAAAGTCTTGTAGCGAGGGTTTATGGTTAGGATATCTCTAGCGTACATTTATAACCTTGCGGTTTATATCGAGCCCGTCGTAAGCATTCGGGAAAATGAGAAGGTATATGATAGGTTTTATGACTTATTCATGGCACAAAACGCTGTAGAACAGCTGATTCATAACAGCGTGTTCTCGATGGAACTCCGTGCTTCGCGACAATCAGCACTGTCGTTCGTACAACTTTTGAAATCTTATACCGAGAAACGAGATACCGAAAGACTCTTTTCCGCCTTCGATGCAACCCAGCTCCAATATACTGTAAATCAGTTCAAAACGGTCTTGCTAGCTGAAATGGAAACTTTAAATTCTCATTTCGTGACTCAAAAACGGGGTTACGATACCTTAGCTCTCATTAGTTTTGCTGAAATCATATTTCCAGCTGAATTATCTACAAAGGTACCGGATGCGGTAGCTGACGTCCGTGAAGCTGGAAAGTGTATCGCATTTGAATTACCAACGGCAGCAGGATTTCATCTTCAACCCGAACTACGGATAAGGGTTGAGGGGATTCCCAAAGAACCAAGACTTTGACAGCATCGGCTTGCGAAGGC
>JAFAOB010000175.1 GCA_019238055.1 Alphaproteobacteria bacterium | reverse complement strand
GGCGCTTATAACCCCGCACCGCTGCCCGTGTCAACCCCGGTTCTCACGTTGGAACGCTCGTCCCGGTCTCAACCCCGGCACCCGGCGCAAAGCCCCGCGCGGAACGCCTACATAAGGCCCGCCAAACCCGTTGTCCAGACCCCCCGGCACATTTTCTTCACCAATCCGACACCCCCTCACAACAACCCCAACCCCCGCAACTCGGCAATCTCAAACCGCGTCGGCGCCGTAATACAAGGTTACGGTGTGCTTTGCCTCGGCAAAAAACAGCCAGCGCTCAACCAGGAGACCGAGAGCAGCACTCGCCATCGCCAACCCTGTCAGCACGATCCCCGCTGCGCCGCCAAGGATGGTCGCGAGAAGGCTGGCAAGCGCGGGGAAGAGAAATCCAGAAATGCGCGCGAGAGGCCGAAACCGCCGCGAATGCTTCCGGGCGATCTGGTACCCCATCTCCTTCAACAAATAGTTCTCTTGCGTGTGCGGTGCCTCAAACATCCGCACCCGACCTCGGCTGCCGAGCGCGGTAGCACTGGCGACTGTGCTGGCTGCCGAAGTCGTGTCAATGAAGAGCCAGTACCGTTCCTTGATAAACCAGGCAATCACGATCACAGCCAACGTAATCAGCGCCAGACCGGTCGCGCGTCGCATCCAAAACCGGACCAGGAAATCAAGGACCAGGAGCCCACTCATCAGTCCGAGCGCGAGATATCCCGGCACAACCCACTTGTTGTGCCATTGGTGGATCGGCTTGAGCGACGCGTAGATCATGCCGGTGCAGTACACCGTTGCTGCAGCAAAGGCGGCCGTGATGAACCCGCACAACCCAATAAAGCCCCGGGTGGCGCCAAAAAAGACCCAGCCAATGCCGAAGATCGCGGTTGGCAGAAATGTCAGCACGGACATAACACCTTCGCGTGACAGCCATGACGAGCGCCATTGTGAAAACGCCCACCAAGCGCGTTCGGGTCGGCCGAGGTGCAGCACCGAGGCACCGAGCCCGCCGACGGCAAGGGCCAATGCAGCGGCAAGTGCAACAAAGGCAAACCATCCGCTCTCCGGCAAAAATCCGAGCGGAGCGCAAAGCCCGAGCAGCGCAAGGAGCCCAAACCCGGCGCCCGAGGCCGTTGTAAAGAACACAATCGAACGAGCAGGATGCATGTTACTGGTGGTGATGGTGCGCGGTTCAGCGCGACAATAGCCGGTCGACCCAGCGCAGGAGCTTATCGCCGGTCGAAGCCTCGGTGGCGGAAGCATGGCCGGCCGATTGACGCGTGCTCGGCGGCGCCGGTTGGGTTCGTTGCATCCGACCCGGCCGCGGCGGCAGATATTTGTTGACCGGCTTGTAGCCGAGTTCGGGCATCAGGTCGCGTCCGCGGCGCTCGGCGACCAGTTCCGAAATCGCCGATTCGGGGTCGCCCAAATCACCAAAATGCCGGGCACCGACCGGGCAGACCATGACACAGGCAGGCTGGCGGTCCTCACCGGACAGATGCTCGTTGTAGATCCGATCGATGCACAAGGTGCATTTTTTCATGACCCCTTCATCAGCATCGAACTCGCGCGCGCCATAAGGGCAGGCCCATGAGCAGAGCTTGCAACCGATGCAGATCGACTCGTTGACCAGCACGATGCCGTCCTCAGCGCGCTTGTAGGAAGCGCCGGTGGGGCAGACGGTGACGCATGCCGGTTCCTCGCAATGCAGACAGGATTTCGGGAAGTGGATCGTCCTGGCACCCTCACCCTCGCCTTCCTCGAACGAGTGGATGCGGTTGAACCATACGCCCCAGGCCTCGTCGCCATAGGGACTGAAATCGGGCAGCGGGCCCATATGGCCGCTCGCGTTCCATTCCTTGCACGCCGTGGCACAGGCATGACAGCCAACGCAGATATCGAGATCAATGACGAGACCGAGCTTCTTTTGACCCGGTCGCGGTGCCGGCAGCGATGTCATTGCGATGATCCCCGGCGATCGAGCCCCGCGAAATAGCGCAAAATACCGGGCGGCCGTGCGAGCGAGCCCGGATGTCCGATTACATTGAACAAGGGTGCTGTGCGATCTGCCTCTCCCGTTGCAACCCGCTCGATCCGTACCCGCAAATCATACCAGGCGGCTTGGCCGGTGATCGGGTCCGCATTGGGAAACTGATAGTCGCCATCCGGCGGCAGCAGTTCCGAGATCAGATGGTTGAGTAAAAAGCCCTCGCGGAATTCGGGCGAGTCGAGAGCGAGGTTCCAGGCGCCAGCGCGCTTGCCGATCGCGTTCCAGGTCCACACGGTGTTGCGATTGACTCCATCCATCAGCTTTGTCGGGACGCGAATACGTCCATGATGGCTTACAACCCAAACCCAATCCTCGTCTTCGAGGCCCAGCGCATGTCCCGTGACGCGATTGATGAACAGACGGTTGTAGCCAAGGATCTGGCGCAACCAGGCATTTTGCGAATGCCAAGAATGATACATCTGCATCGGGCGCTGTGTTACCGCATGGAACGGGAAAGCCTCGCGATCGATCCGCGCCTCTTCGAAGGGCATGTACCAGAACGGCAGCGGATCGAAATAGGTCGCGATACGGTCGCGGTGTTCGGCTGGCGGTACCACCGAACCGTGTCCCTGGGCGGCGAGCCTAAACCGCTGCAGCGGCTCGACATAGAGCTGCAGCACGATTGGCTTGGCGGAATCGACCAATCCCATCATCACCGCGGTCTCAAGATAGGCCCGATTAGCATGCTTGAAGTAAAGCTGGTCGGCCGGCAGCGGGTATTTCCAAAAACAACCGTTGGCAATGTAGCGCTGCAGCTGATGCGGGTTGGGAGCGCCGCGGCCGGGGTGGTTGCCGTCGAGCCCGCGCCAGCCTGCCAAGGGTCCCACGCCCGGCCGGCGCTCGTGACTGACGATGTAATCGGGATAGCCGCCGGGATAGCGCGGCTCTCCCTCTGGCGTGGTAAACCCGGGCAGCCCAAGCCGCGCCCCCAGCTCGATCAAAACGTCCTGAAACGGGCGCACATCGCGATCGGGCACGATAACCGGCTGGCGGATCGCATCGGCTGGCCCGTCCGCACCCCCGATCGGCCGGTCGAGCAGCGAAATGCAATCCCAGCGCTCAAGATAGGTCGTATCGGGCAGCACCAAATCGGCATAGGCAACGGTTTCAGAATAATAGGCGTCAGTGTAGATAATCCTGGGGATGCGGTACTCTCCGGTCGCCGCGTCCTTGTCGGTCAGCATGCGGATTGTCTCGGCGGTATTCATCGCCGAGTTCCACGCCATGTTGGCCATATACATGAAAAGCGTGTCGATCGGGTACGGGTCGCCTTTTGCCGCATTGGCAATGACCATGTGCATCATGCCGTGTGCGGCGATCGGGGCGTCCCACGAAAACGCCTTATCGATGCGCGCCGGGTGGCCGTCGGCATCGATGATCAGATCTTCGGGTGACATTGGGTAACCGAGTGGGATGCCCGGTAATGGTTTACCGGCCACGACCTGCTCGGGTCTGCCGGCCGGTTTAGGGCCAGGCGGAGCCGGTTTTGGGTGCGGCGACTTGTATCGCCAACCGCCTGGCACATCGATCGTGCCGAGCAGGATCTGTAACAAATGCAGGGCACGGCAGGTCTGAAAGCCGTTCGAATGCGCCGAGATGCCGCGCATTGCGTGAACCGAAACCGGCCGACCCCGCATTGTTTCGTGACGCCGGCCGGCCCAATCGGTCCACGCGACCGGCAGCTCGATCACGTCTTCGAACGCGACTTGCGCGATCTCGGCGGCGAGCCGACGGATCGTCGATGCCGGGACACCGCAAGCTTCGGCCACCGCTTCGGGGGCGAAGCTGGAATCGAGATAGCGCTCGGCAACGAGCTGAAACACCGGCACCGCGCGCCGCCCGTCGGGCAGTACCGCATCGCCGACAAATCGGACGGTGACCCCCGCTGCCGTCGCGCTCGCGAGCGATCCCGACGCCTCGAGCACCATCGGGTCGCCATTCTCGTCGCGGGCAAACAGGCCGTCATCGGCACTTCCGGGTGCCTGAATCACGAGCCAGGCGGCATTGGTGTAGCTCGCCAGATAATCGAGGTCGATTTTGTCAGCGGCGAGCAGCTCGTGGATCAGCGCCAGAACGAACAACCCGTCGGTTCCGGGCCGGATCCCGACCCATTCGTCGGCAATCGCCGAATAGCCGGTGCGTACCGGATTGACCGACACAAATTTGGCACCGCGCCGACGCAGCCCCGATAACCCGATCTTGATCGGGTTCGAATCATGATCCTCGGCCACGCCGAACATCATAAAGAACCGGGTATACTCCCAGTCCGGCTCGCCAAACTCCCAAAAGCTGCCGCCGAGCGTGTACATGCCGGCTGCGGCCATGTTGACCGAGCAGAACCCGCCATGCGCGGCGAAATTGGGCGTGCCAAACTGGGCCGCCCAATACCCGGTCAGCGCTTGGCTTTGGTCGCGGCCGGTGAAAAAGGCGAGCTTTTTTGGATCGGTAGCGCGAATTTTCGAGAGCCAATCAACCGTGGTCGTGATCGCCTCGTCCCATTCGATTTCGCGAAACTCCCCAGAGCCGCGCTCGCCGACCCGCTTTAAGGGCTTCGTCAGCTTCGCCGGCGAATGCTGCTGCATGATGCCGGATGCGCCCTTGGCGCAGATCACGCCGCGATTGACCGGGTGATCGCGATTGCCCTCGATGTAGCGGATGGCGCCGTCCTTGAGATGGACTTTGATCCCACACCGGCAGGCGCACATGTAGCAGGTCGTATACTTAACCTCGTCGGATATTTTGGGCGATGTGTCGATAACTTCGTGCGGCGAGAAATAGGACCGCAATCTCTCCAGAAAACTTCTTTCCTGCGGCGACTTGGCGGGGGCAAAGGCGCCCTGATGCTCGCTGCTCACGCTTTTTGTCCCTTCTTGTTTTCGACGCGGCGGGAACGCCGATTGCATCCGACCGGCAAAACGACCGATTAAAGCCGGCACCAGTCCGCGGCCAGGCGCAACCCACCGCGGGAATATGGGTCGCGGGATTCACACTACGCCCGAGAAAATCGCATGTCCGGGCAGATTGCGTCAAACTGGTGCACTTGCACCCTTGTTGCGGGCCGGTCCGGTTCAAGCGTCGCGATCTCTGCCAAGCAATTGATCGAGCGCGCTCTCATCCTCTGATATCGATTGTTCTTGCTGCAACATCATCGCTCGGTGAGACACCCCTGCCCGGTGAGACACCCCTGCCCGGTGAGACACTCCTGATTGACGCTGCACCAGAACCGCGGGAGGCACGTAACGGTCTTGCTGCACCAAAAGATCGAGCAGCCCTGCATCGCCGGCCAATGCGTCTGAGGCCTCTCCGCCAAGCCAGCGAACAGCCATCACTCTCCACAACGAGCGCATAGGTACCCCCACACCGTGCCACGACTTCATGGGACCGGAAGCCGGCCGCAATATGGCGCCGGCGACGATTGTGTTATGAAGCCGGGCATGGCGCTGTTATTCCGTTCCTCGGTCGATTCGGCGGCGCGCTGGCAAAGCGAACTGGTTCGGCTCAGTCCTGAACTCGACATTCGAATCTGGCCCGAGTTCGGCGATCCCTCCGAAATCGACTACGCTCTCGTTTGGCATCCCGAGACGGGGCTGCTGGCATCCTTGCCGAACCTGAAACTCATTCTGTCACTGGGAGCTGGAGTCGATCACATTCTGGGTGATCCGCAGCTGCCCCGGGGTGTGCCAATCGTCCGCCTGGTTGATCCCTATCTGACGGCGGCAATGAGCGAATATGTGGCGTTACAGGTTTTGCGCCTGCATCGCCAGGATGTGGACTACCGCATCCAGCAAGAAGCCGGGATCTGGCGCGAATTGCCGCAAAAAAATGCGGGCGAACGTCCGGTCGGGATTTTGGGGTTGGGCGAGATTGGACAGCATGCCGGAGGCAAACTCGCCAGCCTTGGATTTCCGGTCTCGGGCTGGAGCCGCAGCGCCAAGACAATTGCGGGCTTCACCACTTATGCAGGTGCAGCCGGTTTAATGCAGATGCTGGGCAAAACCGAGATCCTGGTGTGCTTGCTGCCATTGACATCACAGACCGAGGGCATCCTATGCGCCCGAACCTTCGCTGCCCTGCCCGTCGGGGCCGCTATCGTCAATGCCGGTCGCGGCAGGCATCTCGTCGAGGAGGATTTGATCCCGGCGCTCGATAGCGGCCAGCTCTCCGCAGCAGCACTCGACGTGTTCCAGGAGGAGCCATTGCCGCCGGGCCACCCCTTCTGGCACCACCCGCGCGTCCTGGTCACGCCGCATATTGCCGGGATCACCAACCCCGCGACCGCGGCGCCCATAATTATCGACAGTATTCGCCGCTGCGAAGAAGGCCGCCCGCTTGTCAACCAGGTCGACCCGGCTCAGGGGTACTGACACCGGGCTATGAAAAGGCTTGCCACGCTCGAGCCGGATTTCTCCCGGTCCGGGTCGGCACCTTGGTTTCGCCATTCGTTCACCAGACAAAGCCGGCACTCGGTTGCGAGCCGGCAAGAACTTCAGGATCGAAAAATGGGCGAGCGGATCGGAATGGGTGCAGGAAGCGGCGGATTTGTATTGCGCGGCTTCGTCGCCGGCGTAATTGGAGCCTGGGTCATGGATCGGGCGACCTGGGTGCTCCAGGATCGGCAGCCGCGGACTACGATCGAGCACGAAAGGGCAGCATGGCCCGAAGGACTCGATGTATCGCACCTCCTCGGGTATCGGCTGGCAAAGGCGGTGGGAGTGCCTGCTGATCGGGCTCAGCCGAGCACCCTCGGGATGCTTACGCATTATCTGCTCAGCATCGGACCAGTGATTCTCTACGCGGGCTTGCGGCAGCATGACCTGCGGTTCGCCGAGGATCGCGGCTTGCTCTAACCCGAACTACGGATAAGGGTTGAGGGGATTCCCAAAGAACCAAGGCTTTGACAGCATCGGCTTGCGAAGGCTGAGCGTCAAACCCGGGTCCAGGGAGCCCCCTCAATGGCGGTCGATATCACGGCGCTGTA
>JAFAOB010000150.1 GCA_019238055.1 Alphaproteobacteria bacterium | reverse complement strand
TTTCTCTTTGAGGCAAAGCCTTAGTGTCCGTCCCGAAACGATTCGATAGATTTCAATAACTTATCCGTTATTTCTGCACAAACGGGAATCCAAGGATCCGGCGTTGCAGCGATTGTCCTAGCCTCTCACTTTCGCGGATATACGGCAACTAATTGGAATTGCACGTCTCGTTTTGGGACGGACACTTAGCAGGGAATCTGCCCGGGGGCGGGTGTATAGTTATATTGGGTACGGATTTCGTACCCATCGCCACGGGTGGGCTGGCGAAGCCGAACAAAGAGGGATCTCCCGGCCGGCTCCCACCCCCGTGAACCATCTTCAGATAGCCCTTGTTTAGGATCTCTGTTCGGGCAGCGCGGTATTTGTGATGCGACCACCCCGGGATTACCTGCACCTCTGCCATGGCTTTAGCCGATAGCGCGAAATGGTCGTGGCCAAAATGCGAAAGCTGGAGCTTTAATAGAAGCTTGAGGGCATCGCCGCTGAGGGCGTCGATCACCGTTCCCGAAACGATCACACGGGGCTCAGCGCCTTTCGCCCATAATCGCCTCTCCTTCATCATCTTCCAAACGCTATCGACGGTCTTGATGATCTCAGCGAGCAGTAGAGGCGGATCGCAGTCGTGTTGTCCGAACGTCCTGCCGACGTCGAGTAGTGTCTCATAGTCATCGCAATGCGGTGCGTTATCCTTTAAATGCCGGAACAGCGAGTTGTTCCGCCACCCCTCTCCAACGGCTCGTAGACGGGTCGGGTTTGTCGTCGGCACGACAACGCGCTCAGTGCTTCCCGGCTTAATAATCGGTAGTCGAACAAGATCATTCAATGATCCTTCGATAAACTCATATCTACGACCCGCATGGGTACCACTCGGCCGTACACTCGGAGGCACGACGACAATTCCGCCAGATGCTTTGATTTGAACCGGAATATCTGGGCTGAGATCAGCGCTGGCCTCATCATTATACCGATACCATAAATGATAGCCACCGCTCGGGGTACGGGTTTTCAATGGCGTGTCTCCAAAGCGTTCGATCATCGCGCGCTGTATGGTCGGATCAGCGCTATCGATATCGACTATGGAGATCCCGGATAATCGACCGGTGACTATACCGGCGTTATCGTCGGGATATTTTTCTATCCATCTGCGAATGGTGATAAGGCCAGGACGACGCTTCCATTTCGTGAAGCTGGTGACAAGAGGCTTTTTCCCGTCTTCTCCGCCAACAGGGATCGGGGTAAGGTCAACACGCCACAGATTTTCAGCCGACTTGGCAAAAGGGCCGAGATCTTTTGGCCCGTTCTCGAGTTCACTGCGGTTAGAATCAAATTCTGCAACACTCTGCTTCATCTTTTCCCTGAAACGAAAAAGCCGAACCCTGCTCATATTTAGATAGCCAGCTCTTTATTTTGAGTGTCCCAGTTGGCCAGTGCATGCGCCTCGTCGAGATGATTGATCTATTCGATCGCCGTAATACCAACCTTGGCTGGCCAATATCGCGCCAATGCTGTCGTCATCGGGCGGCCGCGGTTGCTGCCGTAATGATCGGACTATTGCGGCATCGAGCGGCTTGGCGCGGACCCGAGCGACCAGGAATTCGAAGCATTGCCGATCTTCCGGCGAGCGGCCGTACCAATCATCGAGCGCCGCCTCGGCGCGGTCGAGCAGCGCCAGCCGGTGCGGGCGCTCGCCGTCGGGTAATGCCGGCGACAGCTGTACCCAGCGGCGCAACCCCACGAGCATGCTGACCCGCTTCTTGCGCATCTGCAGCTGCTGAGCGGCATCCAGAGAAACCCTTTCGTTTTTGTGGTTTTCCCTCTTATTGACGAGGACAACTATGTTGTCCTTGTCTTCGGTCTGGGGCGCTGAACGATGCGCAGTTTTCCTGGCCCGGCGTCGGCGCCAGCCCACGACGCGGTAGCGGCAATGCCGCCCGGTGTGCGTCTTGGTGATGATGCCGAGTCGATGAAATTCGTCGGTTAGCTCGGAGACGGTTCCAACCGAGCATCCGACCGCGCGTGCCAGCCGCCGCATGCTGGGCCAGCACTCGGGCTGTTCGTAGCAGTGCCGGCGAATTTCGAGATAAAGCGCGAGGGCGTAACGCGACTTGATGGTGGCGAGCGCTTTTGGCACCCAGACGTCATCGGAAACATGGGGTTCGGGCATAAAGCCTCCGTTCGGGTTGCAGGAACCCGCCGGAAGCGGCCGGACATCGGCACAAACTTAGCCCGTTGGCGGAAAAGGCATTCTCCGCTTGACAGTCAGCCTGATTTTTGGGAAGCTCGGGGTTGCCACACCGCCGAGTTTCCCGGTCTTTGTGCCGGATACGACACAGCCCGCCGCTTCGGCGGGTTTTGTGCTTTTAGGGTTGGTGTACCTCGCTGGTTAATTTACGCGCCGCAACAGGCTGAATGAGAATTCGGAGACAAGCAAGATCACGACGGCGGCTGTGATCAAAACG
>JAFAOB010000103.1 GCA_019238055.1 Alphaproteobacteria bacterium | reverse complement strand
GCACAGTGCTGACCCGAGGAACCGAGCCGATCAGCAGCTGGGTATAGGGGTGCTGCGGCGTCTTCACGACCAGTCCGATATCGCCGGCTTCGACAACCGAAGCGCGGTAGAGCACCAGGATCGTATCGGCGACCTGATAGGCAGTGGCAAGGTCGTGAGTGATGTAGAGGATCGAGATCGCCCGCTCCTCGTGCAATTTTTGCAGGCTGGCGAGAATGGTCGCGCGCAGCGAGGCGTCGACCATCGAGACCGGCTCGTCGGCGACGATCAGCCGTGGCTGCAGCGGCAACGCGCGTGCCACCATGATCCGTTGTCGCTGGCCACCGGAAAGCTGGTGCGGGTAGCGGCCGAGAATCTCCTCGGGACGCAGTCCGACAGCGCGCAACGCCGCTTCGACCAACCCGCGCCTCTCACGCCGGGTTGCGGCTAATCGGAACTTGCGAACCGGTGTCATCAATACGTGGTCGACCCGGTAAAACGGGTTATAGACCTCGTACGGATCCTGAAAGATCGCTTGCACCTCGCGGCGAAATTCCCGTCGCTGTGCCGTCGACAGCCTCGGCAATGGGCGACCTCGGTATCGGACCTCGCCCTCGCTCGGCTCGATCAACCCCAGCAGCAGTCGCGCCAGCGTGGTTTTGCCGCTGCCGCTCTCGCCGACGATGGCGGTAACCCGAGGCAGCGCCGGGTCGACGGTGAACGAGAATTTTTCGAGCGCCACGTTGCGATCGCGCCCAAACAGACCGCCGGCGAAGTATTTTGAGACCCTACTGAGCTCGATTAGCGGTATCATGCGCGGTGGCAAGCAACGCTGATGTCGTCGGCGATGTCACGCATGGCCGGCTTTCTGGTGCGGCAGCCTGCTTCAGCAACCCGGCAGCGGGGATGAAACGCGCAGCCCGATCGCAGATCACGCATTAGCGGAGCCAGCCCCGGGATGCCGCGCAGCCCGGTTTTGCGCTCCAGCGATGGCAAGCTGTCGATCAGCATGCGGGTGTAGGGGTGGCGCGGTGCGCTGATGATTTCGCCGATCGGCGCCGCCTCGACCAGCCGGCCTGCATACATGATGCCCAGTCGGTCGACGAACTGCGCCATCAAGCCCATGTCGTGGCCGATCAGGATCAGCGCCGCACCAAGCTCGGCTTGCACATGGCCGAGCGTTTCCATGACCTGTTGCTGTACGACCACATCGAGCGCACTGGTCGGCTCATCGGCGATGATCACCTTGGGGCGCAACGCGATCGCGATGGCTATACAGGCGCGCTGCTTCATACCGCCGGAGAGCTCGTGCGGGTATTTGTCGGCCACCTCGCCCGGCAACCCGACCTGGGTCAGCAATTCGCACACACGAGCCGCGAATTCGCGCCTGGACAGGCGTTCCCGATGATCGGCGAGCGCGTCGCGAATCTGCTCGCGAATGCGCAGCACGGGATTGAGCGCGTTCATTGATCCCTGCGGCACCATCGCAATACTTGCCAGCCGCAGCCCGCGCATTGCTTCGTCGGTCAAGCTGAACAGCGCCGTATCTTCGAACCACACGGCCCCCGCCTCGATATGTCCCGGCGGCTTGATAAGGCGCAGGATGGCGAGCGCCATTGTCGATTTGCCCGACCCCGATTCGCCCACTAATCCAAAGCGCTCGCGCGGGCGCAGCGAAAAGCTGACGTCATCGACGGCGCACACGGCGCCGAGCGGATGATCATAGGCGACGCGCAGGCGTTCGACGCGAAGAACGCTGGCGCTCATGCCGATCGCCGCAAGCGCGGGTTGGCGACCTCGTCGAGACCGACGCTCAGAAAAAACAGGCCGAGGAACACGACGACAATGACGACCAGCGGGGCGGTCCACCACCACCACCAGCCATTGATGATGGCGGCGTTGAAATTGACCCAATAGAGTGTCATGCCGAGCGTCGGGGCCTCGACCGGCCCAAGCCCCAAAACCTCCAATCCAACCGAGGCGAGGATCGCGGCCGAGACGCTGCTAACAAGTGTGGCGGCGAGATAGGGCAGGAGATTGGGCATCAGCTCGCGCAGGATGATCTCCGGCCCGCTCATGCCATTGAGGCGTGCAATCTCCACATAGCCCCGTTCGCGCAAACTCAGGACCTGCGCGCGGATCGTGCGCGTCGGGCTGAGCCAGGCAAGAGCGGCGATGATGATCGCCATCTGGTTCACTGTCAGGCTACCCTTGAGCGAGACGGCGATAATGATCAGGATTAGCAGCTGCGGAATGGTCAGGCCGATATCGGCGATGCTGCGAATGAGGGTATCGATCGGGCCGCGGTAATAGGCGGCGGTAAAGGCCAGCACTGATCCAATGCCGACCCCGATAAATCCGGCGATAAAGCCAATGCGCAATGTGAGCGGCGTGCCGGCCACCATCACCGCCAGCAGATCGCGACCCTGGCGGTCGGTTCCAAACGGATAGTCCCAGGATGGGGATTGCAATGCCGGCGCTGAAAGCGGTTGGGCACTTCCGACATCGACGGTCAGAGCGCCGATACCCATAAACGCGACCAGAATGCCAAGCAGTGCGAGCCCGACGAGGAGTGGCACATTACGATGCAGATAGCGCAGCACTGTCTCAGCTCTGGCTGTAGGAAATGCGCGGGTCGAGCCAAGGATATATTACGTCGAGCACGAAGGTGGCGAACCCCAGAGCGACGATCACGGTGAACACGATCCCCTGGATCAGAAAGAAATCATTCTCCTCGATCGCCTGGAACAGCAATGCACCGATCCCGGGGTAGCCAAAGATCGCCTCGACCAGCACGGCACCGGACAGGATCTGTCCAAGCGCCAAAGCCAAACCGGTGGTCTGCGGCAGGATCGCATTGCGTATACAGTAGCGCGTGAAGATCGTGGCGCTATGCAGGCCTTTGGCTTCGGCAAAGGTGATGTAGTCCTCGCCCATTGTCGTGATCATCATCCCGCGCATGGCGAGCGCCCAGCCCCCGACCGAGACCAGCACGATCGACAGCGCCGGCAGAACCGCATGCCGGAGCACATCAAAGACGAAGCCCCAGCTCAATGCCGGGGTGGCGCCAGCGCTGTACCCGCCAAAGATCGGCAGCCACTGAAGCTTGAACGCCAATAGCCAGCTCAGAACCAGCCCGAGCAGGAAAAACGGGATTGCGTGCAATGCCCATAACGGCGGCATCAACCACCGCATCCAATATGGCGCACGCGGCCAGGCCAACAGCGCACCGAGGATCGTACCCGCCGCAAACGAGAACAATGTCGTCACGCCGAGCAGCCCAATCGTCCACGGCAACGCTTCCGTGATCATGCCGACCACGGTGCGCGGATAGTTGGCGATCGAATAGTTGAGGTCGCCGTGCGAGATCTGGCCGAGATAGGTCAGGTATTGGCGCCAGAGCGGCTTGTCGAGGCCAAACCGCTGCTGGTATTCCCTCACCATATTGTCGATGCCGGCATGCACATAGCCGCCAAGCGAGGCTTCTTCGAGGAGTTTGGTGCGAACTGGATCCTCCCCTGAGAGCCTGGGCAGAAAAAAATTGAGCGTTGCCGCGATCCACACGATCAGCAGAAAGACACCAAAGCGTTTGACGATATAGACGGCGTGCATGTCACGCCGGCTGCACGTTCCACAGTACGATTGGAAAGGTCAGATGCCAGGAGGCGTCGTTGATGTAGGAATTATCCGCAGTCGGCCAGTTCCGCCAATAGGTCGTGTTGAGCGGGATGCGGTGATAGTTCTGCACCAGCTGGATATCGGGAAGATCGGGTAGCCAGATCTCCATGGCTGCCCGGAACAGCTGTTGCAGCTTCGCAAAATCCTTGGGATCGGTGACATAGACTTCGTCAACAATCTTGTCGAATTCCGGGTTCTTCCAGCGGCTGAAATTCACCGCGTGGGCGCCGGGCACCGCAATGCTCTGGCTCTGATAAAGGCGCAGCGTGTCATAGGGCTCGCGAATGCTGCCGCCATGACCATAGATCGAGCCGACATACTGACCTTTTTGAAAGCGCTCATTGAAGTCGGGCGGCAATGCCAGCTTCGCCGCCACCCCGTGCCGCCGCAGAATTTGCGACAGCACCGGGCCCATCGCGGATCCGGAAGCGCCAAAGCCGATAATGTCGAGGGTAAACGGCTGTCCGTTTGGCGCTTTCCACATAGAATCGTTCTTCTTGAAACCCTTCGCCATCAGCAGAGCGTCGCCCTTTTTCGGATTGAATTCGAGCGTGTCGTATTTTTCGAGCAGGTCCTTCACCGCGTCGAAATAGGGCAACAGCGGCTTGTACGGCGGCATCGGTAACGAGGAAACCGTGTCGGCGCCAAGATAGGCGATATCGATCAGCTGTTTTCGGTCGATGTAGTGACTGAGGGCCCAGCGCACATCCTTGTCGTCAAACGGTTTGACCTCGTTGTTGACGTAAAGCGAGATCGGCCACCAATCGACATAACCCCAGGGCGGCTTCTGGCCCGAATAAGAGGTGACCTTCGGGTTCTGTCGGATCACCGTCGGGAAGGTGGCGGGCTGCAAAGTGCCGCCAAAATCCGAGTGATTGGTGATCTGCGCCTGGGCGGTATTTTGCTCGTTGACTGTCGGCAACCAAATATTGCGCTCGACCTGCGGCATCGGCGCCAATTTCTGCTCGGCCGCCCACCAATTAGGGCGGCGCTCGAACACTTTTTGCTGCAGCGAGGATTCGACCACTCGCCATGGTCCGGTCGTGACCGGCCATCCCTTCGCCGTGTCGAAATGCTTGAAGGTGGTCCAATCCTGACCTTGGAATATGTGCTTTGGAACAATGTAAATCCCGATATCGTATTTGTAGGTTACAAAAAAGAAGAATCGCGGAGACGGTATCTTGAAATCGAGGACCACCGTATTTGGATCGGTTACCTTTGCAGTATCGAGTGCCTGGTTGACATCGATACCCCATTTCACTTTGGGGCCGAGGTCGCGTAATGTGTTCATCGTATAAGTGACGTCTTCAGCGCTAAACGGCGTGCCGTCGCTCCATTTGACACCCTGACGCGTTTTGATCGTCAGTTGTTTGAAATCCGGTGTGAAATTGTAGCTCTCGGCCAGCCACATGTACCATTTATCGGCAAAGGCGCTGTAATAGGCGAGCGGCTCATAGATCAGGTTGGGCCCGTTCTGATGGTTCGCCCCGATCGCATAGGGGTTCCACAATTCGTAATCGACCCAGCGTCCGTCGCGACTGTTGATGCCGATCAAGACCAAGGTGCGGTTGCGTGCCGCCTCGGGTGTTTCTGCGCCGGCGATCCCGGGAACCATACTCGCCGTGGCCGCCGCGATGCCGCCTGCGATCACCTCGCGCCGGTTTGCGTCCCAACGGGTCGCCTTCCCTGTCATCACCGTTTCCTCCCGCCGCGTCGGCCGGTTCTGTTCGTCGTCTGCGGCATCGGTCCGCATCGGCGCCAGTCTCAGCCCGCAAGCCCAGCTGCTGTCAAGCGCGAGCGCTTTTTCGACGAAAATTTCGCGCTTCTGTCCCGGCAACCGCGTTGACATTCGCCTTGGCCGCTCGCTGTGTGGGGCCATTTATAAAGCTCTTGGGAGGACCACGATGGAAACGATGACTTCGGATTTTGTGCGCGCCGGAACGCTCGCCGAATTGAAAGACAAGGGTCGGCTCGTGGTCCATGGCCGTCATCGCCCGATCCTCGTCTTGTACGCTGGCGGGCAGGTCTTCGCAGTCGACAACCGGTGCCCGCATATGGGCTTCCCGCTCGACCGCGGCAGTATCGAGGACGGCATCCTGACCTGCCACTGGCACCATGCCCGCTTCGAGTTGGCGAGCGGCTGCACCTTTGATTTGTGGGCCGATGATGTACCGACCTGTCCAGTCGAAATCCGCGACGGTGGCGAGATCTGGGTCAGTCCGATATTCGATGATGCCGATCCGATCGGGCATTGGCGTGCGCGCCTGGAGGACGGGCTCGCGCACAATCTGAGTCTCGTCATTGCCAAGGCGGTGCATGGGATGCTGGCAGCGGGCCAGCCCGGGGCGGCGGTGATCCGCCAGGCTGCGCTATTCGGCAGCCGCAACCGAGACGGCTGGGATACCGGAATGACGATCCTGACGGCGCTCGGCCAGCTGCTGCCGTTCCTGTCGGACGAGGACACGCACCTTGCGCTGTTTCATGGGGCGCGCCGAGTGGCGGCAGATTGCGATGGCGCCGCCCCGCGGCGCGACCGCGCCCCCCTGGCAAGCCGGCCCGGTCTCGCCACCCTCAAGGGTTGGCTGCGGCGCTGGGTGGCGGTGCGCCATCGCGATGCGGCGGAGCGCACCGTGCTGACCGCGATCGACGGCGGCGCCTCGCCGGCAGAACTGGCGGATCTTTTATTTGCCGCCGAAACCGACCGCGCTTTCGCGGATGGAGGACACTCGTTCGATTTCATCAATAAAGCATTCGAGTGTCTTGATCTGATTGGCTGGGATCACGCGGCTGATGTACTGCCGAGCGTGGTCGGCCAGATGGCGGCGGCCCGCGGCGCCGAAGAAAGAACGGCGTGGCGCCAGCCGGTCGACCTCGTCGCACTCTGCGAACAGATGGGACAGGAATTGCCTCGCCTCTTTGCGGCCGGTTCCGGTAACCGCGGCTGGTCGGATCACGTGATGCTTGCTCAAATCCTGCTTGGCGATGATCCGGCGATGATCATCGCTGCGATCGCTGTGGCGGCGCGCGACGGGGCCTCACCCGCGGATGTCGGGCGAGCGCTTGCCTATGCCGCGGCGCTCAGGGTGGCGCGGTTTGGCACGGCCAACGAGCATTCCGACTGGGAAACCGCACATCACGTCTTCACTTATGCGAATGCCGTCCATCAGGCGCTGAAGCGGATCGGTCAAGACCCGCCCGAACGAGATCGATCCATCGAGGCTGTTCGCGCGCTGTTGCATGGCGCCATGGCGCTTTATCTCGCGCGCTATCTGAATGTGCCGCCGGCGGCACTGCCGGGAGAGCGCGGCGCCCGCCTCGATGACCTGCCGATGGGGGAGGTCCAGATCCGCGCTGAATTGCTCGACGCCTTTGATCGGCAGCAGCAGGTTGATATGGCGGCAGGGCTGGTCGCGCGGCATCTGGCGCTCGGCTACTCGCCCGAAGCCGTGATCGCGACGCTTGCCCATGCGCTGTTGCGCGAGGATGCGGGCTTTCACGCCTATCAGATGCTCGAGGCGGGGGTGCGGCAATTCCGCGACTGGTGCAATGGCGAGGAAGGCCGCCACATCCTGATCGCGGTTACCCGCTATCTCGCCGCCCACTTTCCGACCCAGCGCGCCTTGCTGCAGACGGCGGATATCGCCCGCCGGCTGATGCATGGCGGCGAGCTTCATCGCGAGGCATTGGCGGCCGACTGATCTCCGAGTGAGTAAAGGAGGGTCAAGCAGTGCAGTGGGTGAAGATTCGCTTTTGCGGCCTCTTCAATCGTCACCCCGGCGAAGGCCCATAGGCGCTAAAAATTTGGCTTGCATCGCGGAAGCATCCCGGATTCAACCATGGGATGACTCCCGATTTGCTGCTGACCGACGACTGGAACCGTACCATCGAGCGCCTCGGTGGACCCGAGGCACTGGCGGC
>JAFAOB010000335.1 GCA_019238055.1 Alphaproteobacteria bacterium | reverse complement strand
TCATGCAACTTGGCACCTCTATCGGCGAGTGGTGCTCCCCTGACTGAGACGATCGATTAAAGCTCAGCGCTTCGCGCGCGGCGCCGGACAGGTGATGACCCCGGCGCCCGGGGCTGTCCCTTGCCAAACCGGATCCGATCGTGCCGGCACTGCCTTAACGCTGCCGGCCACTCGCCGATCACGCTATGATCCGTGCCGAGCTACCGATGTCGGGACCCCCTATAAAGAGAATCGCTTGATGCCGCAGGGTGACCAGCCAAGCCCGTCGCTCGGCGACGGAACGACCGCTATACAAGCTCGCTTGCCGGGGGCATCGCCAGCGATCCTACGCAAGCCGCCGGACCAGACCGCTCTCGATCCAAAGCTGACGGCGGCACGCCGCTATCATCGCCGTGTTCTTGTCGTGCTCCTCGGCTTGGTGCTCGCGCTCGGCCTCTACTGGGGATCGAGCTACGTCTTTGCCTATACCGATGATGCCTATGTCACCTCCGATCTCGTCGCCGTGGCACCATGGATCACCGGCCGCATCATCGCGGTGCCGATCGTTGACAACCAGAGCATCACCAAGGGAACATTGCTTGCCGAAATCGATCCGACGCCGTTTCGCCTGTCGCTCGCTCAGCAGCAGGCAAAGCGGGTTGAAGCCGAAGCTCAGCTCGCGGTCGATCACGACCTGATCAAATCGGCAAAGGCGGCACGCGATGCCGCCGCGGCTAAGGCGCGGCTCGCCGACGACAATCTGGCGCGCGCCAGACCAGTTGCCAATGCCGGGTTCCTGTCGCGCCAAGCACTCGATTCGGCGACGGCCGCGGCGCAGGAGGCTGCGGCGGAACTCACCGATGCCGAGACCACCGTCAACAAAGAACGGCAAACGCAGGCACTGCACGAGGCGACGGTCAAAGCGATCACCGCGGAAATCGCCTATCTGCAGTGGCAGCTCGAGCAGACCAAGATCCTGGCCCCGACCGATGGCACGATTACCAACCTGACCTTGCGCGTCGGCGACCAGGCGGTCGCCAATCAGCCGCTGATCGGGCTTATCGACGCTCATGCGTGGCGCATCATCGCCAATTACAAGGAGAGCGTGATCCGCCATATGCAGGTCGGATACACCGCCTGGGTATGGCTCGACACCCATCCCTGGCATTTCCACCGTGCGGTTGTCCAGGGAATCGCCCGCGGCGTCAACCGCCGGCCGACGCCGAATACGCTTCTCCCCTATGTCGAGCCGACAACCGACTGGATCCGCCTCGAGCGGCGGTTTCCGGTAACGTTTCTGCTGACTAACCCGCACCCCGACGTTACCTTGCACCAGGGTTCCGACGCGCGCACCTTGATCTTTTATTGAGGCCGGCCGCGTGCTGCGCGAAATCCCCGGAGCGCTCGCTGCTGAATTGCGGGCGCTGGAATGGTGCGGTCGCCGTGGATTGGAAGCGATAGAGGCGGCAGCAGCGGTGACATTGGCGGTGCTCGTCGCGCAAGGGGTGCATTCCAGCGAGCCCTGGTGGGCGGCGATTACCGCCTTCATGGTGACGCGAGCCTCGCCTGTCGAAGCGATCTCCCGCGGTATCTTGCGCGTCGCCGGCAGCATGGTCGGCGCCGTAGCAGCACTCGTCGCGCTGCGGCTGTTCGTGTATCAGTCCCCACCCTTTCTGCTGTGCCTGTTTTCGATTTCGTGCATCGGTCTGTTCGGGTTCGTCACCTCGCGTTATGGTTATGCTTGGCTGGTCGGGTCGGTGACGGCGTGCTTGGTCATGTTGATGTCGTTCGACCAGCCACAAGGGGCATTCGCCACGGCGGTCAATCGCGTCATCGACGTAATCATCGGGACGGCGGCGTCTTTAGTCGTATGTGCCCTCAGTCCGGTGCCGACGGGTGCGGCGGCCGCACCGGCGCCGGACCTGCTCGATCCGCCACCGCTGGCGTTTTGGCGCCGAGGCTACGGCACCGAGCTTCAGCACTGGCTGCCCGGCAATGTTCCCTTGCTGATGCACGCCTGCCGCGGCGGGCTGACAGTCATGCTGATGCCGGCGCTGGCGGAGTGGATCGCGCCGGTGAGCCCGGTCACGATGGGCGTCACAGCGGTGATGGTCATGTCCATCCCGACGACGGCCATTGTCCACTCAGACACCAGCGCGATTGTCCAGCGTGCAGCCCATCGTCTTATCGGCTGCCTGCTCGGGGCCTTGGTTGGGCTCGCCTGTCTCGCATTTGTCGGCGACGACTTCTTGTTGTGGATTGCGCTTATCCCACCCGGCATCTGGGTGTGCTCGCAGATCCAGACTGGTAGCACCGGCATCAGCTATATCGGCACGCAGGCGATGTTTGCCTACCTAATGAGCATGGTGCAGGGCCGGGGCCCGCCGCAGATGATTGCGCCGGGGTTCGAGCGCCTGGTCGGTGTTATGGGCGGGCTGACGATTTTGTTTATCGTCACCTTGATCCTGTCTTTGATCCCGCTGTCTCTCCCCACGCCCGCCTCGGCCTGCGACGATTGACAAGCCGCCGCAGCAACGGTCTGATCGGGCCGCAAGTTTGCGGGAATTGGGAGGGCGCGTTGGCCAAATTCAGGATTGCGACACCGGCGGGGGCGAGCTTTACGGTCGCCGGTGGCGGTTATGGTTATGAGATGGAGGCGCTGGCGCCGATCGACGCCGAAATCTACGAGATTCCGCCCGGCTCGGAGGACGAATTCGTCGCCGCGGCGAGAGACGCCGATGCGCTTTATGCCAAGGGCCGCCCGATCACCAAAAAAATGATCGACGGGCTGCAGCGCTGCAAAATCATCTCGCTTGGCAGCGTCGGAGTCGACACGGTCGATGTCGAGGCGGCGACAGCAAAGGGCATTCCGGTCACCAATTGCCCCGACACCTTTATCGAGGAAGTCGCCGATCACGCAATGACGTTGATCCTCGCAACCCATCGTCGGCTGATCGAGCAGGATCGCCTGGTCCGCGAAGGTCGCTGGTCCGAAGGCAGACCCGCCTTGCTAAAGATTCCGCGGCTGCGCGACATGACCCTGGGACTGATTGCGTTTGGCCACGTCGCCCGCGCCGTCGCCGAGCGCGCCAGGCCGTTTGGCCTTCATATCATTGCCTATGACCCGTATATCGAAGAGATCGTCATGGTCGAGCGCGGGGTCGAACCCGTCAGCCTCCCGGAACTGCTCGCCCGCG
>JAFAOB010000334.1 GCA_019238055.1 Alphaproteobacteria bacterium | reverse complement strand
CGTCTGCGATACACCAGGCGATCAAAAAGAGAGGCATCATGAGATCTTCGGAACGCCGATCAGGTCGTGCCAGCGGTCGACCGGGATCTGGCTGGTGATCAGCGTGGCGCCGCGGCCGTAGCGGTCCTCGACGATTTCCAGCATGTCGATCGTTGCGGTCTCTTCGGCCAGGCGCAAAGGATATCCCAGCGGGAGGATCTGCACCGCGGTCCCGATTTTGATACGATGAGGCCTCGCCGCGATCGCACGGGCGACGCTCAGTGGCGCCGATAGCAGTGATCGCGTCGGGTTCTGTGGATCTCGGCCAGCCACATGACATCAAGGCCCCAGCTCTCGGCAGCCTCGATCTGGACAAATGATTGCGCGAACACCTCGGCTTGTGAGCCCGTCTGGGTTGTCAGAAACTCGTGAAAGATGCCAAATTCCATCGAATAACTCCGGTTGCCTCGGCACTTTGCTGCAATGCGGCTCCCATCACGCCAACCGGGTATTTCGAACACCTCGCACAAGGTTCACGATCCAATGACCGTCATCCGTGATGCACCGGCCTTGACAAGCCCTGGGCCGATATTGGCGAGCGGGATTAGGTAGATGCCTCGGGCTGGTAATGCTCGGTTCGGAACAAGCCGCGTTCGAACGCAAGGTAACTGTCTTTGGTCATTAGCGGTTTGAACTCGGCGAGAATCTTCCTCGCCGGCGCGGCGTCGCCATACAACAGATCGATTGCGGTCATGGCCAGCAGCTTGGCCGGGGTCAGGTAAGCGTGCTCCGGCTCGCTGATCCGAAAATCAGCGCCATGGGTCTTGCCGACGGCCGAGGCGAGATAAGGGTGTATGACCGGCTTCAGATGGGCAATGTCGCCCATATCGGTCGAGCCGGTGCGGTGGCCGCCAATGTCGAAGGTGCCGGGGCCGAAGAGAGCCTCGACATTCCCGCCAAAAACTTGAGCCATCTCCCGGTTATTGCGCTGCGGCAGATAGCCGGGGATCGTGTTGATCTCGACCTCGGCGCCCATTGCCATGGCGCCGGCGCGCAGGCAGCGATCGACCTTCATATTGGCGTCGAGGATCGCCTCGCGCGAGCCTCCGCGGACAAAGGTTTCCATATGCACTTCAGCCGGCACGACGCTGACCGCGTCGCCGCCTTTTGTGATGATCGGATGGATGCGGATCGTGTCGCGGTCGTAGAAGGTTTCGCGCTGGGCATGGATTGCGTTCAGCGCAATCATTGCCGCGGATAGCGCGTTGATGCCGAGCTGCGGCGCACCGCCGGCATGCGCGGCGCGTCCCAAAAAGCGGACCTGCTTGACCACCGCGCCGTTCGAGCTGTCGGCGATATAGGAGCGCTTCGCCATCTGGTCGTGTGAGCCGACATGGATCATCATGGCCATATCGATATCGTCGAAATGGCCTTTGGCAACGAGTTCGGGCTTGCCGAGCAGGAATTTGACCTCGCCGCGTTCTCTCCGACGCAGCCGCTCCTCGACATCGATAAACTCCTCGGCGGGAACGGCGAAAAACACCAGCTCGCCAGCGAGGTGGTCGCTCGCACCGATCGCCGACAAACCCATTGCGGCGCCAAGCATGCCGGCGACCTGGGCATTGTGGCCGCAGCTATGCGCCGCCCCGGTGTGGGGGTCGGCAAGCGGATGATCTGAGGTGCGCAAGCTGTCGAGCTCGCCGATCAAAGCAAGCCGTGGACCGGTCGCCTTGCCCTTGAGCCGGCCCTTTACACCCGTCAACGCGAGGCCGGTTTGGGGCTCGAGGTCGAGGGTGCGCATCCGCTCGGCAACGAGTGCCGCGGTCTTGTCCTCGTTGAAGCCGGTCTCCGGATGATGAAGGATCCTTTCGCCGAGCTCGATGATCTCGTTTCCATTGCGATCGATCGCTTCACAAACCGCGCGCTTCAGCTCGTTCTTGCCCGTCATGACGTCCTCGTGCCGACCTCGATGTTGACAGCAATGTTGAGATCTCGACTTCGCGAACAGCGCGTTTCCGTGCGTCAACGCATCCAATGGCGCCCGCTCACGCGGTCTCGAATATCGACCGGTTTTCATAAATGCCAATTCGCCCAAAGCAAATGAGGCATAGCGAGAAGCCGAGCAATATCAGCGTGCCGGGCTCGGGGATCGGCACTGGCGGGTCGCTGAAGGCGATATTGTCAATTTCGAATCCGAAATCGCTCGTCGTCAATACGACCTCATTATAAAAATCGTCGGTGAGATAAAAATCGATATAGCGGTTGGACAGCGAGGATTGCTGGTCGCCATTGGCAACAAGCCCGGTCAGACTGGCGACCACAGTACCGGAGAATGTTGCGATCTGCCGGCCGTCCTCAAGAAACGTGATTGCATTATAGCTGTCCATTGATCCCCAATAGAGGCCGAAATAATTCTTTGGGCTGGAGAAAGCGAGATTGGCGGCGCCTGCTGCGGAAAGATGCGAGACGGTAAAGTATCTGGTCGGGTCGCCAGCCGGTTGTGCGAATTTGCCGGGAAGAGTCTCGTCCTCTATGGCGCCGTTCCCTGTCAGTGTTCCGCCGGCGAAGTCGTAAGATTGCAGCTCGCCCACTGGAAGAGCGTCGAAGGCAAGCACGCTTGCTCCTGGAACACTCGGCAGCAACGCTCCCGGAGCTTCTGCCGAGATGTCGATCGCCGTCGCACGGGCA
>JAFAOB010000326.1 GCA_019238055.1 Alphaproteobacteria bacterium | reverse complement strand
CCTGGGACAGAAGACCGGCGCCGGCTGGTTCCGCTATGAGCCGGGCGACCGCACGCCGCATCCCGATCCCGAGGTCGCCCATATCATCAAGGAGAAGGCGGCGGAACTGGGCATCGCGCAGCGCCGCTTCACGGCCGAGGAGATCCTCCATCGCCTGCTGTTCGCCTCGGTCAACGAGGCCTGCAAGATCCTCGAAGAGGGCAAGGCCTACCGCGCCAGCGACATCGACGTGATGTGGCTGAACGGCTTCAACTTCCCGCGCTACCGCGGCGGGCTGATGTACTGGGCCGACGGCATCGGCGTGCGCGAGGTCTACCGCCAGATCGCCGCCTGGCACCAGCAATATGGCGAGCGCTGGTCGCCCTCGCCGTTCCTTCGGCGCCTTGCCGAAACCAACACCCCGTTCCGCGAGGCCAAACCCTCACGGCCGATGTAGCCGCGACTCGTGTAGGGTGGGTTGAGCTCCCGGCAAAACCCACCGAAGCCATCCAAAGAGATGGGTTTCGCTCCCGCTCAACCCATCCTACGTCTTCACTGAGATTGCGCCGAGAGGAGCGCATGAGAGAATTGATCGTCGGTAATTGGTGTCGAAGTGGCCGCGGCATCGCGCTGACGCTCTTTGCCATTTGTCTTGGTCTCGTATCTGGCGCGGGCTGCGCGGCAGCGCAGCGCTATATCCCGGATGGTCCAGATGTCCCGGTCGTCACCCTCAACGAAGACCAGAGCGGAGCCGTGAACCTGCCACCATTACCGGTGCCGCCGCCCAAAGGCTGGGACGAGGAGTCGATCTGGAACATGCAGGTCGTCGGGTTCCAGGATAATCAGGGCCGGCCGAGTTCCGATGACGGCTGGATTGAGAACCAGAATGGCCGCTACATCCTCTACATGGCAGACAGTCCCGGCAATGCGCTCAACCCGCTGACCGGCAAGGTCGAGAACAACGGGACCTCGCTGATCGACGTAACCGACCCGGCAAGGCCGGTGTTCATCCACCACATCCCGGCGCCAAGCGGCGGCGGCTCGACGCATGTCGCAGTGTGCGGCGGCAACACCTTGCCGCACGCGCAGAAGAACCATTGGTACCTGCTGCGCCACGACGGCTCGACCAACCAGGAGGTGTGGGATGTCAGCGATCCCGCAAAACCGTTTCGGCTGACCGTATTGATCAGCGGATTGATCGCCAACCACCATGACTGGTGGGAGTGCGACACCGGCATCGCCTATACGATCTCACAGACCAAGACCGACGGATGGCACGAAACCGGATCGCACCAGCACGTCTATATTTATGATTTGAGCAACCCGGCGAAGCCGGTCTTCATCCGCCAGTTCGGATTGGTTGGTCAGCAGCCGGCCGCCGATCTGGCCTCGGCACAAAGCTGTTACTCTGCTCCCGGGCCCGATTGCTACGAAGGGGTCACCAACCCGCCGGGCGGCGTCCACCAGCTCTATTCGGCGGGTGCCAAGATCAACCGCGTCTATCTTGCCTATGGGGTCGACCAGAACGGCGTCTTTCAGATCGTCGATCGTCACAAGCTGTTGATCGGCTGCACGGCGCCGACAGCCTCGCCGCACTGCGCCAACAACCCGACCCAGGCCGATCTGCTCTATCCGCAAGTCGGTTATATCACCAGCAACCCCAATCAAGGCGGGCATACCGCGGCGCCGATTTTTGGTGTGCCGGTGCCGGCGGCGCAGCAGAATTTTCTCGACGGCAAACCGCAGAAATGGGATCTGCTGGCCGTTACTTCTGAAGACACGACCAATGATTGCCATGGCCAGCCGTGGAAAAATCCGGTCTTGATCGACATTACCAACGATACGGCGCCCTGGCCGATCGCAACCCTTGCGGTTCCGCAATTTCCCGGCGACTTTTGCGCCAAAGGGTCGCGCTTTGGCGTCCACGAGGTCAATCGCCAGATCTATCCGCCGTATTACGGCCGGCTTCTCATTGTCGCGATGTTCAATGCCGGGTTGCAGGTGTGGGATATCCGCGATCCATATAACTCGCGCCGGGTCGCCTATTTCATCCAGGCGCCAAACAAAGACACGCACCTGAGTTGCGGGACTTATCAAGGCAACCCGCATTATTGCCGCAGGGCGACCTTTTCCGATTTGGGTGAGGTCGATGATCGCGGTTACATCTACAATATGGATCGTGCCGGTTCAGGCCTGACGGTGCTGCAATTGACCGGAGATGCGCTAAAGGTGGTGAATGGAGCGCGGCGCGGAGGACGTTAGAGCCCGATCAACCCCACCCCAGCCAACCGGCCGATTTGGGTCATGGCCAGGATGACCATTTGAAGGCCGCGGCGGCAGGTATCGGTGGTGACTCAGTTTAAATCCCCGGCTCCGGCGGGTAAAGGCGGCCAAGGCCGCTGCGAAACGGCGCATTCCAAGAAAGCGCTCGCGTGCGCACGGCCTGCAGTTTCAGCGCCAATACGATGTCAGCCTGTTGTTGAACGAGGTTTCTTGTTTTCTCGCAGGCGCGTTTTGCCCTCTCCCAAAGCGCAATCAACTCGGCGTCAGGTACCCGCTCTTGGTTTCTGTTGGGGGGGGGGAGCTCACTAGGTTTCCGATCCGCACTCATGGCGCCACATTACTACAGGCTCAAGCACTCCGGCAGTTTGGGATGGGCATTTTGTATTTTATAATCAAGCTGACCACCACGGCCTCAACCTGAGACACTACCCAGGTATCGGCCGCATTGACAGGTCGGGAGGATTGGCTTTTTCTCGTTTGCTCCGATTGATGCAAACGGGGCGCGGATCCGGCGCACGGTTCAGTTTATTCACGCCCCAAAAAATTTTTGATCGCGAATAAATTTAGCCCCTGCTCGGTCTCGAAGAGACGGTTCAGCGATGCAGCACCGGCGACGAGCATTTGGGTTGCGGAGCGAGGTTCCGGCTTCACCGCGCGAACCGTTCGAGGCGGTGATCTTGCCGGAGCTCGACGCCGCCCACAATCTCGCGCGCTGGCTGATGCGCGATGCTAATGCGGCCGAGGATGTTTTGCAGGAAGCGATGCTGCGCGCCTTGACCTATTTCCCAAGTTTCAGAGGCGGCAATCCGCGCGCCTGGCTGCTGCAGATCGTCCGCAATACGGTCTATGACGCCCTCAAACTCGATCGCGCCGCCCAGTTCGTGCCGCTCGCCGGTTGGTCGGAAGACGATGACATCGTTGGTATCGATTTGCCGTCGGGTGAGGACGATCCGGAGACAACCTTGATCAAATCCCGTGACCTTCGCCGGTTGCAGGAGCTGATCAGCGGCCTGCCGATCGAATTGCGCGAGACCCTGGTGCTGCGAGAGCTCGAAGAGCTGTCGTACAAGGATATTGCCGAGGTGACTCAGGTGCCGATCGGCACCGTCATGTCACGCCTGTGGCGAGCCCGGCGAGCGCTGTTGCAGGCAGCGGCCACTCAGGAGCGATCGCGATGAATGAAACGCTGCGCACACGCGATTGCGATAAGGTGCTGCTGGTCCAAGCCGAATTCGACGGCGAGCTCGACGCGGCCGAAGCTGCCACCCTCGCGGCTCATCGCCAGCATTGCCCGGCTTGCCAAGCAGCGGCTGCAGCATTGCAGCGCGCGCGGCTGCTGATGGATGGCGGATTGTATGAGCCGGCTCCCGACGATGTGCGGCGGCGGGTCATGGCGCGCCTCGCGGCGGCGCAACCACCGGCGCCGGCGCCGCTGTGGGCACTGCGGTCACGGATGCGCGCCTGGTGGAGCGCCGGTATTGGCTTTGGGCTCGGTGCCGCTTGCGCTGCGGCCCTCGCCTTGCTGATCATAGCACCGAGCGGGCCGGATCCGACCCAAGAGCTCGTCGCCAGTCACATCCGCGCATTGCAACCCGGGCATCTCGAAGACGTGGTCTCGACCGACCGGCACACGGTCAAACCGTGGTTCGACGGACGGCTCGATTTTGCCCCGCCGGTCAAGGATTTAAAGAACGAAGGCTTTCCGCTGAAAGGCGGGCGGCTCGACTATGTCGACGGCCGGCCGGTGGCTGCACTCGTCTATCAGCGCGACAAGCACATCATCGACCTTTACATCTGGCCGGGCGTGCTTGTCGGCGGCAGGTTACCGCCAACGGCGGAGTACCACGGCTATAACATCGTGCACTGGAGGTGGGGCGGTATGACATTCTGGGCCGTATCCGATGTCGAACCCGCCCAGCTCAGCGATTTTGCCCAAGCCTGGCAGCGCGCGTTATAAATCTGGGGATGCTTGGCTGCCGAGGGATGATAACCCACGAACGATATTAGCCGTAATCGCTGATCCGGGCCGTAATCACGGAATTGCAGAAAGAAAACATAGGATATCTACCCTCGGCCGAGCGCGAGGAGGCAGGCGCGGGCGGCGCCGTCGAGGATTGCGTCTTTATCGATGCCATAGGCGTCATAAAGGTCAGGGATGTCGCCCGACTGTCCAAATCGTTCGACTCCCAGCGGCACGATCGGGTTTTGCTTCACGGCGCCGAGCCAGGACAAGGTTGCCGGATGAAAATCGCCGACAGTGACGAGCGCTGCACCCGGCCGCAGCCGCGCCAATAGCTGCTCAGCGGCACTGGTCCTGCCATCCACCTGGGCGGTGCGCCAGCCGCGGTGCAGCCGATCGGGCGAGATGATCGCGAGCACTCCGGGCTGCGACACGTCCTCGAGCAACTCGTCATGCGCCGCGAGTGCTTCAGGTGCCACCGCACCACAATAGGCGATTGCCAGATCCGCATTGGGTCCTGGTTCGCGCAGCCAGTAGCCACCCTCTATCATCGACTCGCCAAGATCTGGTGCGATCTGCCGCTTCGGCTGGTCGATCGGCCGGGTCGAGAGCCGGAAATAGACCGACTCGCCTTGGTCCTGTTGAATTTCAGCAAACGCCCAGCGCAACAGGATCGCAAGTTCGTCGGCAAAAGCCGGCTCGAAGCTCGTCAACCCCGGCTGCGCCATGCCGATCAGCGGCTCGCCGATCGACTGATGCGCCCCACCTTCCGGTGCGAGGGTGATCCCGGACGGGGTCGCTACCAGAATGAACCGTGCGTCTTGGTAGCAGGCGTAGTTCAGCGCATCGAGCCCGCGTTTGATAAACGGGTCGTACAAGGTCCCGATCGGCAATAGACGGGTATCAAACAGCGGTCCGGATAGTCCGAGGGCGGCGAGCAGCAGGAACAGATTGCTTTCGGCGATGCCGAGTTCGATGTGCTGTCCGCGCGGCGACATGCCCCAGCGCTGCGCCGAAACGACATTCTCCTCACGGAATGTGTCGGCCCGCTCGGCGCGGTCGAAGATGCCGCGGCGATTGACCCAGGGCCCCAGATTGGTCGACACCGTCACATCGGGCGAGGTCGTGACGATGCGCTCGGCCAATTCGCTGCCGCTCGCGGCGATGCCCCCGAGCAGGCGGCCAAAGGCTTCCTGAGTCGATTGGCGCTCGGCTCGCGGCACCGGCAGGCTCGATGGTACCGGCACCGGGATCGGCCCGGCCTTGGCGCGCCGCGCGGCCGACCTGGCGAGCGGAACACCCTCAAGAAACGCGGCCAGCCGTTCCGCTGGGATGTCGAGACCGACGAAGCGGTCCCATTCGGCACCCTCAGGCACCGCCATACTGCGGCGGAACGCGGCCATCTGGTCGAGGTTCATCAACCCGGCATGGTTGTCCTTGTGCCCTGCAAACGGCAGCCCGAAGCCCTTGATCGTATAAGCGATAAAACAGGTTGGTCGATTATCGGTGATGGCGTGGAAGGCGCCGAGCACCGAGGCCATGTCGTGCCCGCCGAGATTGGTCATCAGCCGCTGCAATTCTGCGTCGTCATGATCGTCGAGAATTGCGCGGATGCCGGGATAGCGGTTGAGATCGCGCTGCAGGTGCTCGCGCCAGCCCGCGCCGCCCTTGTAGACGAGCGCCGAATACAATGAGTTCGGGCAGGCGTCGATCCACTCGCGCAATTGATGGCCGTCAGGTCGGGCGAATGCGGCTTCCAACAGGCGGCCATATTTCAACGTGACGACCCGCCAGCCCATCATCTCAAACATCGCGTCGATGCGGCCGAAGAGCCGATCGGAGACCACCGCATCGAGGCTTTGGCGGTTGTAGTCGATGACCCACCACAGATTGCGAACGTCGTGCTTCCAACCTTCGAGTAGCGCCTCAAAGATGTTGCCTTCGTCGAGTTCGGCATCACCGGCGAGCGCAATCATGCGGCCCGGCGGGTCTGCGGTCGGTACGAGGCCCTTCAGGCGCAGGTAATCCTGCGCGATCGAACTGAACAACGTCATGCCGACGCCGAGTCCGACGGACCCGGTCGAGAAGTCGACGATGTCGCCGTCCTTGGTACGCGATGGATAGGATTGGGCGCCCCCAAAAGCGCGGAATCCCTCCAACTTCTCGCGTGTCTGACAATCCAATAAATATTGGATCGCGTGAAAGACCGGCGAGGCGTGCGGTTTGACTGCGACTCGATCCTGAGGCCGCAGGACATCGAAATAGAGTGCCGTCATCAGGGTCGCGACCGATGCGCTCGATGCCTGATGACCCCCTACTTTGAGCCCGTCGCGATTGCGACGCAGATGATTGGCATTGTGGATCATCCAGGTCGACAACCACAGAACCTTGCGCTCGAGCGCGACCAAGCAGGAAAGCTTGTCCGCATTTTCGACCCGCTGCAGGCCGGCGGGCTCGCTGACGAGGATTTCAGCCATTCGAACTCCGGCGTTCACCCATCCGTTACGATCATATACCCGCCGGCAGTGAATTTATCAGCCATTCGCGGGTTAGCAGGTCATAGCAACTCGAGAACCGCCATGATCAAACAAGCGCTCGCCGCCCTGCTGACGGTTACATTGGGATTCGCCCTGGCCGGAGGAGTCCTCGCCGCAGAAACTTCGGTCACGCCGAACATGCACAAGGGTTTTAGCAACACACCGCCCGAGAAATCGGCAGTGAGACCGCCGGAAAAACCGGCGGTCAGTCCGACCGCCGACCAGACGGATGCGAAGGATGTCATCGGCGCCGATATCAAAAACGCGAATGGCACGACGATCGCGAAGATCACCGACATTATCATCGATCGGCGCCTGGGTACGGCT
>JAFAOB010000280.1 GCA_019238055.1 Alphaproteobacteria bacterium | reverse complement strand
TCCACTTGCGATATATGCGGTTTTTAGAGTCCCTTTGAAAAATGGTTCAGTGAGCGATGCGCCTGATGAGGGGGCGCCGACGAGGCGGCTCATCTTCGGGAGCACCCGCGAAATTTTTTGGGGGTGGTGGGAACGATGGTGCGCCCGATGGCATGGGCGGCGCGTCCATCCTATTGACCGCGGGCGCGATGCCGCGGCCTGTCATTGCCGCTCGGTGCCGCGTCAAGAGGCTGTTTTCAGTCTCCGATGGTTGCCATGTGGTTGCCGCAGCCTTGCAGCAATCGTGTCGACAATCTTTGAGCCGTTGATTATTGGTCGGAGTGAGAGGATTTGAACCTCCGGCCCCTGCCTCCCGAAAGCAGTGCTCTACCAGGCTGAGCTACACTCCGCCGACCGGGTGCGGTCTATACCGCCAAGCCCGTTGTGGTGCAAGCCAGCAGCGCAAATTGCACCTCATTTGGTGCGCGAACCTGCAAGCTGCGATCGGCACCAAGAGCCGGTCTGGCTCGGGGGCGGGTCAGAAGCTACGATCGCCGGCAAAAGCGGCGGCGGCGACAAGGGCTCGCCGCTCGGGGCCATCGGCGAATGGTGCGAGAGCGCGAGCCGCAGCAGCGGCATAGCCGCGGGCGCGCATCAATGTTTCGGCGATTGCACCGCGGCGCTCGACCAGTTCGATCGCCCGCTCGAGGTCGCCCGGTCGCTGATCGAGCTCTTCGAGGGTGCGACGCCAAAAGACCCGTTCTTCATCATTACCGCGGGACAGCGCGAGCAGAACGGGCAAGGTCATCTTACCATCGCGAAAATCGTCGCCCACACTCTTGCCGAGTTCGGCCTCGCGCGCAGAAAAATCGAGCATATCGTCGACCAGCTGAAATGCCGTGCCGAGATTGCGGCCGAACTGGTCGAGCGCCTCCTCCTCATGGATGGATCGTCTGGTGAGGACCGCTCCGATGCGGCTGGCAGCAGCAAATAATTCCGCAGTTTTTGATTGAATGACCGCGAGATACTCAGCTTCGGTGGTCGCCGTGTTGCCGGTCGTCATCAATTGCATGACTTCGCCCTCGGCAATGACGGCCGAAGCACGCGACAAGATTTCGAGAACCCGCAGAGAGCCATCGGCAACCATCAGTTCGAAGGCCCGGCTGAACAGGAAATCGCCAACCAGCACCGCGGGCTTGTTGCCCCACACGGCATTGGCCGTGTCGCGGCCACGGCGCAGATCGCTCGCATCGACGACATCGTCATGCAGCAGGGTGGCGGTATGGATGAATTCGACCGCGGCGGCGAGCGCTACATGGCGATCTCCATGATAACCGCACAGCCGAGCGCAGCCGAGCGTCAGCATCGGCCGCAGCCGCTTGCCGCCGCCGGCGACGATATGGCCCGCCAGCTGCGGAATGAGCGCTACGGGGCTTTGCATCCGTTCGACGATCAGCCGATTAACGCGTTCGAGATCGCCTGCGAGCAGTCGCACCAAAGGGTCGAGCGAGGGCTTTGACGCTGCGTGCAACTGATCAAAATTCGCCACCGGCACCCGCTCTCCCGCATGCCCGCGCCGCCCCTCGGGCGGCCATCCGATCGGCTTGACGCACCGGAACGCGGATGAGCATAGAATGACAGTGAGACCGGTCAAGACCCGTACCGTCCCCTCCCGCCGGCAGAAGGCGCGATGAAGGAATTGCTGCGCACAAACAACGCCGTCCGTCTTTCCTGGGTCCAGGCGCTATTGAACGACTCCGGGATCGACAGTCTGGTACTGGATCACTACACCAGCCTGATGGAAGGCAATATCGGGGCTATCCCGCGCCGCTTGATGGTTTCCGATCACGATTTTGCGCGAGCACGAGCCGTGCTCGCGACGGCCGGCGAGGCCGACCAGTGAGCGGCGCCGATCCCGCTGCCGAGCCGGCCCTTACCGAAGATCGTCTGCTCGGCGGCCGAGTCCGATTACGGCAGCCGGCCGAAGGTTACCGGGTCGCAATTGACCCGGTTTTCCTCGCTGCAGCCGTTCCGGCCGAGCCACATCAGTTGGTCCTCGATGTCGGCTGCGGCGCCGGAGCCGCGATGCTGTGCCTGGCCGCGCGGATACCGCAATGCCGTATCGTCGGCCTCGAAATGCGGCGCAATCTCGTAAGGCTCGCCGGCGACAACATCATACTGAACGCGATGGAGACGCGCATCTCGGTGATGATCGGCGATTTGCTGCGTCCGCCGCCGCGGCTGTCGCCGGGCGCCTTCGATCATGTCATGGCGAACCCGCCCTATAACGAGCGCGGCCGCACGGCGACATCGACCGGAAGAGCCGAAGCGACCGTCGAAGGTGATGCCGATCTTGCCGCCTGGGTCCGGTTTGCGCTCGCCATGGTGCGGCCAAAGGGTACGGTCACCCTGATCCACCGCGCCGACCGCATCGACGCCTTGTTGGCCGAAGTCGCCGGTCGCGCCGGCGAAGTCGTGATCTTTCCGTTATGGGCAGGCGAAGACCGCCCGGCGAGCCGCATTCTGGTGCGTGCCCGCAAGCAGATTGCGGCACCGGCGCGCCTCGCCCACGGATTGGTCTTGCATCGGCCTGACGGGCGTTTGGCCGACCACGCCGAAGCGGTCTTGCGGGAGGGAAAAGGGCTCGACCTCTGATCGCGAACCGATCCGGTGGCCGAGGAGCACCCTAATCACTATTTCAAATTACATGAGCATTCGCGATTATCTCGACGTCGAACGGCTGTGGCGGCGCGGCCCAGTGGTGTCGGTGCTGCGATTTGAGGGCGTCATCCTGCCGCGGGCGCGACGTAACGCAATCTCGCTCGCGAGTCACGCTGCCGCGATCAATCGGGCATTTCGCGTGCCAGGCCTCGTCTCGGTGGCCATCGTGGTTAATTCACCGGGTGGAGCACCGGTGCAATCAGCGCTGATTTACCGCTGCATTCGTCAGCTCGCAGAAGAGAAGAGAATTCCAGTCACTGCCTTTACCGAAGACGTGGCAGCGTCGGGCGGATATTGGCTGGCGCTCGCCGGGGACGAGATTTTTGGCGAGGAAACCTCGCTTCTAGGTTCGATCGGAGTCGTCAGCGGCGGGTTTGGCGTCCATGAGCTGATCAAGCGGTTTGGCATCGAGCGGCGACTTTACACAGCGGGCGCGCATAAATCCTTGCTCGATCCGTTTCTGCCGGTGAATCCCGAGGATGTCGAACGCTTGAGCGTGCTACAAAAGGACATCCACCGGACGTTCATAGAACATGTCCGCCGCCGTCGCGCCGGCAAGATCGATGCGGCTGACGACAGTTTGTTCAACGGCGACGTGCTGACGGGGCGTATGGCTGCAGAACGCGGGTTGATTGACGGCATCGGCGAATTGCGCGCCGTGATGCGCGTCCGTTATGGCGATAACGTGCGTCTGCGCATGATTACCGCCGAACGACGCCGGCCGCTCTGGGCGCGGCTGCCGCTGATCGCCCCCGAGCCTGCTGATTTGGTGGCCGATCTTGCCGATTGGCTCGAAGCGCGCCTGCTGTGGAGCCGGTTTGGGCTGTAATCGGGGGAAACCAAGGTGGGCTGCTTCGGCCGTCAATCGCGTGCGTGCGCCAATCTCATGTGTGCGAATGAGCAAAGGGAATCAGGATGAACCCATCAACGCGCCCGATCTGGCCAGGCTCCTTGACCCGGTTCCGAACCGACCGGTAAACCTCGATGATGTTCGAATTCCCAAAGCTGGTTTTTCTGATCGTGGTGTTCGCCGCGATCTGGATCGTCTACCGTTGGGTGAACGGTCCGCGGCGCGAATTGCAGCGCCGCCGCGGCGCGCGGCCGCCGGCGATCCCGGCCGAGGATCTGGTCGCGTGCGGCGTGTGCGGCGCCTATGTCGCCGCGCATGCCCCGGGCTGTGTGCGGTCTGATTGCCCGCGTCCGCGCTGAGGCGGCCGGGCTTCGAGGACTCATGAGCTTTCAATCACTGATCGCGGATTTGCAGGAATTCTGGGCGCGCCAGGGATGCGTCATTCTGCAGCCCTATGACGTCGAGGTCGGTGCCGGAACTTTTCACCCCGCAACGGCGCTGCGCGCGCTCGGACCCGAGCCATGGCGCGCCGCCTATGTGCAGCCATCGCGGCGCCCGACCGACGGCCGCTACGGCGAGAACCCCAACCGCTTGCAGCAATATTACCAGCTGCAGGTAATTCTGAAGCCGGCGCCAACCGATAGCCAGGATCTCTATCTCGCGAGCCTGACCGCCCTTGGCATCGACGCGCGCCGCCATGACATCCGCTTTGTCGAGGATGATTGGGAGAGCCCGACCTTGGGCGCGTGGGGGCTTGGCTGGGAGGTGTGGCTCGATGGCATGGAGGTCAGTCAGTTCACCTATTTCCAGCAGGTCGGCGGCATCGAATGCGATCCGGTCTCGACCGAGCTGACCTACGGCCTCGAACGGCTGGCGATGTATGTTCAGGGTGTCGAGAGCGTGTTCGATCTCGATTACAATGGCATCCCGGGCCCGGGCCGGATCACTTATGGCGATGTGTTCAAACGCGGCGAGCGCGAGTTCTCGGTGTTTAATTTCGAGCTTGCCGACACGGGTTTGCTGACGCGCCATTTTGCCGATGCCGAAAACGAATGCCGCGCCATACTCGCTCGCGGTCTGGCCCTCCCCGCTTACGACCAGTGCCTCAAGGCGAGCCACTTGTTTAATCTGCTCGACGCCCGCGGCGCGCTGAGTGTGACCGAGCGCGCCGCCTATATCTTGCGCGTCCGCGACCTCGCGAAAGGCTGTTGCGAAGTTTGGCTTGCCGGCAACGAGGGTGGAGGCGGCGGGCGATGAGATTTGTTTCTCCCTCTCTTCGCGCCTGGCGCTTCCCGGATTGGGGTGGCGTCATTTTACGCGCTTTACCGGCAAATGCCGGTATCCATTGCGGCCATGGGTCCCGGCTTTCGCCGGGGAGGCGCAAAGACGGTGTTGCGCAAATCCGGGCGAGCGACGCATGACCTCAGGTCACGAAGCGAGCGGATCCCGCGGCGGCGAACTCTTGCTGGAACTATTTTCGGAGGAAATTCCGGCGCGGATGCAGGGGCGCGCGATCGAGGATTTGACGCGGCTTATCAGCGACAAGCTGACGGCAGCCGAGATCCCCTCCGCTTCGATACACGGCTACGTAACGTCGCGCCGGATCGTCGTTATTGCCGAGGGTATTCCGGCGACGCAGCCCGACCGCACCGACGAGCGGCGCGGACCGCGAGTCGGCGCGCCGCAAGCCGCAATCAGCGGCTTTCTGCGATCCGTCGGGCTCGCCTTGGTCGAGGAATGCAAGATTTGCGACACTGGCCGCGGCGAATTCTATTTCGCGATCGTTCGGCGGCCGGGCCGACCCTCGAGCGAAGTACTGCCGGAGCTGATCAAGGCCGCGATCACCGAATTGCCCTGGCCGAAATCAATGCGCTGGCCGGGCGCGGCACTGCGATGGGTGCGGCCGCTGACCTCGATCATCTGTGTGTTTGACGGTGAAATTCTGCCTCTGGCCATTGAGGGTGTTCCGGTCGGGCGTAAGACTCGCGGCCACCGGTTTTTATCGCCGGGCGAGTTCTGCGCCGATAACGTCGCCGAATATCTCGAAAAGCTGCAGCACGTTTATGTGATCGTCGATCAGGATCAGCGCCGGGAGCTGATCCGGGTCGATCTCGATCGCCGCGCGTCCGAGTTGGGGCTGAAGGTCAAGCCCGATCCGGGGCTCCTCGACGAGGTTACCGGTCTGGCCGAGTTTCCGGTCGTGCTGGCCGGGGCGATCGACCCCGATTTCATGACCCTACCTCCCGAGGTGCTGCAGACGGTGATGCGCACCCACCAAAAATACTTCTCTATCACCTATCCCGACGGGAGGCCAGCGCCGCATTTTCTGTTCGTCGCCAATAATCTTGCCAAGGACAACGGTGCCGCGATCATCGCCGGCAACGAGCGGGTATTGCGTGCGCGGCTCGCCGACGCCCGCTTCTTCTGGGATCAGGATCGCAAAGTCCCGCTCGAAGATCGCGTCGAGGCTCTCAAGAATCGCGTGTATCACGCCAAGCTCGGTAACGTGCTGGATAAAGTCCATCGGATGGAAGCGCTTTCGGATTTTCTCGTGCAGCAGGTTCCGAGAGCTGATCCTGTTCGTGCTCGCCGGGCCGTTCACCTCTCCAAGGCAGATCTGTCAACGGGCATGGTTAGCGAGTTTCCCGAACTTCAAGGCATTATAGGCCGTTATTACGCCCTCGACGAGGGTGAAAATCTTGGTGTCGCAAACGCCATCGCCCAGCATTACAAGCCCGTCGGACCCAACGATATTTGTCCGACAGCACCGGAGAGCGTAGTCGCAGCGCTTGCTGATAAGATCGACACACTTGTCGCCTTTTTTCGTATCGGTGAAAAGCCAAGCGGTTCTCGAGATCCATTTGCTCTTCGACGTGCGGCACTAGGGATAATACGTCTTATCTTGGAAGACGACATTCGCATATCCCTTTCGGATGCGTTTACTCAGTCTATTAATTTCTTCGCGCGATCCCCTCGCGCGCGCGATATGGCAGAAATGGTTGAGAAGTCAGAACATCACCCCACGCGGACAATTTATGAGTTGTGCGGCTTTGTACTTGAACGGCTCAACGTACATTTACGGGAAAGCGGAACGCGCCATGATTTGATCGCAGCGATCACCGGTGAAGACGATTTGGTGCGGCTTCGTTCCCGGTTACGCGCGCTCGAATCATTCCTATCTTCAGATGATGGGACCAATCTGCTAATCGCATACCGTCGCGCCTCGAATATCGTTGCGATTGAAGAGCGGAAAGACGGCAGAAGCTATAAGCTTGATGTGGATTCTGGACTGCTAAGAGAGCCCGAAGAAAAGGCTTTAGACGACTACTTGGCTGAGGTCGATATCCTCGCAGGCACAGCTTTCCATCGCGAAGCGTTTGAGGAAGCGATGGCCGAATTGGCGCGGCTGCGGCAGCCGATTGACGCATTTTTCGACAAAGTCACCGTTAATACAGACGAGCCGGAGCTGCGCGAGAACCGGCTTCGGCTGTTGGCGCGGATACGGGACACGATGGACCGGGTCGCAGATTTCTCGAAGATCGAAGGGTGAGCGGCGCATGACAAAATGGGTCTACACATTTGGTGCCGGCGCCGCCGAGGGCCGGGCAGAGATGCGCAACCTGCTCGGCGGCAAGGGGGCGGGTCTCGCCGAGATGTGCAATCTCGGATTGCCGGTACCGCCCGGATTTACGATCACGACCGAGGTCTGCACCTGGTACTACGAAAACGGCAAATCCTATCCGCCCGACCTGAAAGACCAGGTTGCCGCCGGACTTGCGTCGATTCAGCAGGCGATCGGAGCGCGCTTTGGCGACCCCGATAACCCGCTACTGGTCTCGGTGCGCTCGGGTGCGCGCGTGTCGATGCCGGGGATGATGGACACCGTCCTCAACCTTGGTCTCAATGACCGCGCGGTCGAAGGGTTGGCCCGGCGGAGCGGCGATGAACGCTTTGCCTATGACAGCTATCGTCGCTTTATCGAGATGTATGGTCAAGTCGTGCTCGGCATCGAGCACCATCATTTCGAAGAGCTGATCGAAAATCACAAATTCGATACCGGCCAGACGCTCGATACCGATCTGTCGGCCGAAGACTGGAAGATCATCGCCAACGGCTTTAAGGAAGTCGTGCTGCAGGAAACCGCTCATCCGTTTCCACAGGAACCACGCGAGCAGCTATGGGGCGCCATCGGCGCCGTCTTTGGCTCGTGGATGAACCCGCGCGCCGTAACTTATCGCCGATTGCACGAGATCCCGGCCGATTGGGGGACCGCGGTCAATGTCCAGGCGATGGTGTTTGGCAATATGGGTGAGGATTGCGCGACCGGCGTTGCCTTTACCCGCAACCCATCGACTGGCGACAACGAATTCTACGGCGAATATTTGTTCAATGCGCAGGGCGAAGACGTCGTTGCCGGCATCCGCACCCCACAGCACCTGACGATCGCCGGAAAAAAAGCGAACAAGTCGAACCTCCCGGCGATGGAAGAGGTCATGCCAGGTATCCTCGACGAGCTGCGGCAGGTCAGACGGGTGCTCGAAGACCATTATCGCGACATGCAGGACATCGAGTTCACCGTCCAGCGCGGTAAGTTGTGGATGTTGCAGACGCGCTCCGGCAAGCGCACCGCGCAGGCTGCGCTGAAGATCGCCGTCTCATTGGTCGAGGAGGGGGTTATCGATCGCGAAGAGGGGGTGCGGCGCATCGAACCCGCGTCGCTCGATCAGTTGCTTCATCCGACCCTCGATCCAAAAGCCAAGACCACGATACTGACCCGCGGTCTGCCGGCCTCGCCGGGCGCTGCTTCAGGCAAGGTTGTATTTTCGGCCGAGGAGGCGGAATCGCTCGCGGCGCGAGGCGAGACCGTGATTCTTGTCCGGGTCGAAACCAGCCCCGAAGACATCCACGGCATGCATGCCGCCAAGGGTATCCTGACGACACGCGGCGGCATGACCAGCCATGCCGCGGTGGTTGCGCGCGGTATGGGGCGCCCTTGTGTTTCGGGTGCTGGCGACCTGCACATCGATTATGCAGCGGGCAAAATGACTGCGCGTGGCGCCCGGGTCGCGGTCGGTGAGGTCATTACGATCGACGGCTCGACTGGCGAGGTCATGTTGGGTGAAGTTCCGACGATTCAGCCGGAATTGTCGGGCGATTTCGCAATGCTGATGAGTTGGGCGGACGCGCTTCGCGTCATGAAGGTGCGCGCCAATGCCGAGACGCCGCTCGACGCCCGCACCGCGCGCCGCTTTGGCGCTGAAGGGATCGGGCTTTCCCGCACCGAGCACATGTTTTTCGAGGCCGACCGCATCGGCCCGATCCGCCGCGTGATCATGGCCGACGACGAACGGGGCCGCCGTGCCGGGCTTGCCGAATTGCTGCCGATGCAGCGCCAGGATTTTGCCGAGCTGTTCCGCATCATGCGCGGCTTGCCGGTGACGATCCGATTGCTCGATCCCCCGTTCCACGAGTTCCTGCCCAAGACCGATGCGGAATTCGAGGAGATGGCGCGGCTGACCGACCGCACCATCGCCCAGGTCAGACAGCGAGCGCATGCGTTGTTGGAGACGAACCCGATGCTGGGGCATCGCGGTTGCCGGCTCGGGATCACCTATCCCGAAATTTACGAGATGCAGGCAACCGCGATTTTCGAGGCCGCGGCGATGGTTATCAAGGAAACCGGCGCGGCGGTCGAGCCCGAAATCATGGTGCCGCTGATCGCGACCAAAAAGGAACTCGACATCTTGAAGGCGATGATCGACCGTGTCGGCAAATCGGTCATGGAGCGTGCGGGTGTCAAGGTGCCGTATCTCGCCGGCACGATGATCGAATTGCCGCGTGCCGCGTTGCGTGCCCGCGAGATCGCCGAGACCGCCGAATTCTTCAGCTTTGGCACCAACGATTTGACCCAGACCGTGTTTGGCTTGTCGCGCGACGACGCAGCGAGCTTCCTCGGCGCTTACCAGCGCCTCGGGATTTTCGAACACGACCCGTTCGTCACCCTCGATCCGGTTGGTGTCGGCGAATTGGTGCGCATCGCTGTCGAGCGCGGCCGCGCCGCCCGTCCAGGGCTCAAGCTCGGCATTTGCGGCGAGCATGGCGGCGACCCGGCCTCGATCCGCTTCTGCCAAGAGGTCGGGTTGGATTATGTCTCCTGCTCCCCTTATCGGGTGCCGATCGCTCGGCTCGCAGCAGCACAGGCGGCACTGGCCGGCGAGCGTCGGGACGCAACCGCATGATCAGCCGGAGAACCTCCTGCCCCGCCTTCCCTCGCCTTTGCGGGAAAGAAGCGTGTGGACGAGCGCTATTGATCTTGGCGCTGCTGGCCGGATCGGCAGCCTCGGCCGACGCCGCGATCCAGACGCTGGGGCCGCCGCAGATGCTGCCGCTTCCGGCAATCACACCGCCGCCAACCCCCGCGCCGCTGGCGCCGCCGATCAACCCGGGTTATGCCACCACACCGGCTGACAGGCTATCGCCGATCCTGACCACGCCCGGACCTGTTTATGAATTTCCGCAGCCGCAGGCTCCGTCCTATCCGCGGATGCAATTGCCGGGGCCAATCGACCAGCAGAAGATGCAGGCCTACACTAATGGTCTGCGCGCGCAGCAATGGCAGCTGCAATCCCAAGGGCTCAGCCCGAGCAGCCTGCTCAGCCGCCAAATCATCCAGCAGCTCAATACCCCCGACGCACAATAACTGCAGGCCAGAGCGCACCGGCGCTGGCAGGTAACTGGCGCACAGCGACGAACCGCTAAGGGTGGCGGTGGATCGGGTCGACCCAGCGCACTTCCTCCGGTCGCTCGACCGGTTCGATGTCGAGATTGACCACGACCGCCTCATTGTCGCTGCGTACCAAAACGCATTCGAGCGTCTCGTCAGTCGATGCATTGATTTCCTGATGCGGTACATAGGGCGGCACAAAGATGAAATCGCCGGGCCCGGCTTCGGCGACATATTCGAGATGCTCGCCCCAGCGCATCCGCGCGCGGCCCTTCACCACATAGATGACGCTTTCGAGGGCGCCGTGATGGTGCGCGCCGGTCTTGGCGTTGGGGTGGATCTTGACCGTTCCGGCCCAGATCTTTTGCGCGCCAACGCGAGCGAAATTGATTGCGGCGGCCCGATCCATGCCCGGGGTCTGCGCCGTATTCGGATCGAGCTGATCGCCCGGGATCACTTTGACCCCATGGGTTTTCCAATCAACGGACTGGTGTTGGTCTACCCCGCTCATCGCGTTCATCCTGTCCTATTCTATCGTCGTGGCGATATGGTCGAACTTTAGCGCAAGAGGCGTGTGCAATGAAGTTGGCGGTGCCCGATCTCGTCTCGAATTCCTACTTCCCGGCGGCTGCCGCGGTCGAACTCGGCTTTTTCGCGGCCGAAGGGCTCGATGTGTCGCTCGAACTGATCTTTCCGGTCGACCGCGCCTATCGCGAAATGCGCGACTGCAATATCGATTTTGTTGGCGGTTCGGCGCATTCGGCGCTGGCGGCCTTTCCCGAATGGGAGGGAGCGAAATTGCTCTGCGCCCAGGCGCAAGGCATGTACTGGTTTTTGGTTATGCGCGCCGATCTCGATGTCCGCCGCGGTGACCTCGACATCATCAAGGGACGGAAGATCGGGGCGGCACCCTGGGTCGAAATGGGTCTGCGTCGGCTGTTGATTGATGCCGGAATTGATTCTGAGCGCGACAAGGTGACGATTGCACCCGTGCCGGGTGCGGCGACTGATGGCGGGATCGTCAATTTCGGCATGACCGCGGCGCGGGCGCTCGAAGCCGGACTGATCGACGGCTTTTGGGCAAACGGAATGGGAGCCGAAATGGCGGTGTGCCGCGGGGTCGGCACGGTCGTGCTCGATGTCCGTCGCGGTGACGGGCCAAAATCTTGCTTCAATTACACGATGTCGGCGCTGGCGACGACTGACCGGCTGATCCGACACTCGCCCGAGGTGGCGGCAGCAGCGGTGCGCGCCTTGGTCAAGACACAGAAGGCGCTCAAAGCCGATCCCGAGCGGGCAAGCGAGGTCGGACGTAGATTGTTCCCACCCGATGCGGCGGCGCTGATCGCCGAACTGGTCCAGCGCGACCTGCCCTATTACGACGCCTCAATCTCGCACGAATTTGTGGGTGGCATGAATGCCTTCTGCCGCGATATCGGCATTTTGCAAAGCGACCCGCCTTACGAGAGGGTCGTGGCTGCGCAATTCGCCGATCTCTGGCGCGGCTAGCTCGCCAGGAGCTTAAATATTCAGCGGCTACCAGGGTCGGAGGTGGGACATGGAGATCGCGACGGCATTGGAGCGGATTAAACAGGCGGTGGGCCCCGCCGGCTGGTTCGCCGACCCGCATGACGAGGAGCCTTATCTCGTCGAAGCCAGGCGTCTCTATCGCGGCGCCACAAGGCTGGTTGTCCGCCCGGCCGCGACGGCCGAAATTGCCGCAGTCGTGCGTATTTGCGCCGAGGCGGGGTTAGCGATCGTGCCGCAGGGCGGCAATACCGGCCTCGTCGGCGGCGGCGTTCCACCCGAGGACGGACAGAATATCATCCTCGCGCTCGGCCGCATGAACCGCATCCGCGGGATCGACCCGGTCAATTTCACGATGACCGTCGAGGCGGGCTGCATCCTCGAGCAACTGCAGCAGGCAGCCGCCGAGGTGGATCGGCTGTTCCCGTTGAGCCTAGGCGC
>JAFAOB010000266.1 GCA_019238055.1 Alphaproteobacteria bacterium | reverse complement strand
CGCAGCGGTTGCCGATTTCAACGCGGTGTTCGAGCGCTACGGCCGGGCTCATCGCACAACCGGGTTTGCCGGATAAGGTGTCGTAAGACCGAGGCGCGTGACACCGCCGCCCTCGGAGCGGATCGGCGATGCGGCTCGCGGACATGTCACCGGGCTTTCGGTACGACCGCGATGCGTTAGACTGTGCGCGCGAATGAGCAATCTCGCCGTGGGACGAAGCACGGGCCAGGGGAGGACAGAGCATGCAGGCGGATTACATCATCGTCGGGGCGGGCTCGGCCGGATGCGTGATGGCCAACCGGCTGACCGAGAATCCCGGCACGAAAGTGTTATTGATCGAGGCGGGCGGGCGCGACTGGAACCCGCTGATCCACGTCCCGGCCGGGTTTTTCAAGATGCTCGACCACGATACACTGACGTGGAAATTCCGCGCCGAGCCGGACCCCGGCACCAACGGCCGCGCCATCGTCTATACGCGCGGCCGGGTGATCGGCGGTTCCTCCTCGATCAATGGGATGATCTATATCCGTGGCCAGCCCGAGGATTACGACCATTGGGCGCAGCTCGGCAATCGCGGCTGGTCATGGGACGACTGCCTGCCGTTCTTCCGCAAGGCCGAGCGCTGGGAGGGCGAAGCAAACGAGGCGCGCGGCAAGGAGGGGCCGCTGTTCACGTCGAGAACCGATCGGCCGCCAATCTGTGCGAGCGTTGTCGAGGCCGGCAAACAGGTCGGTCTTGAATACCGCGACGACCTCAACGATCTGCCGCTTGGCCATACCGACTGCATCGGCTGGTGCCAGCAGACCCGCGGCGGCCGGCGCCGCGCCAGCACCGCGCGCACCTATCTGCGGCCGGCCTTGAAGCGACCGAACCTGCAGCTTGTCACCAACGCCTTGGTCCACCGCATCGTATTCGACGGCAAGCGGGCGACAGGCATCGAATTCTCGCGCGGCGGGGCCGTGGAGCGGGCCACCGCGTCGCGGGAGGTGATCCTGTCGGCGGGCGCCATCGGCTCGCCGCACATCCTGCAGCTGTCGGGCGTCGGCGACCCCGAGCACCTGGGAAAGATCGGCGTGCCGGTCGTGCATGCGTTGCCCGGGGTCGGCAAAAACATGCAGGACCATTACGTCGCCCGCGTCTCCTATCCGGTCGTCGGCGCCAAGACCGCCAACGAAAAGTCGCGCGGCCTGCCATTAGCCGGCGAGGTCGTCCGCTGGCTGATTACTGGCAAGGGCATGCTGACCTACAGCCCGTCGATCGTTGCCGCCTCGGTCAAGGTGCTGGAGGAGTCGGCGACACCCGATGTGCAATGCACCTTCGCGCCGGGCAGCTTCAAAAACGGCCAGATCGGGGAACTCGAGGAGACGCCCGGCCTCAGCGCCGGCGCATGGCAGATGCGGCCCTTGTCGCGCGGTTATGTCGAGGCCAAGTCGAACCGTCCCGGCGACATGCCGGCGATCAACCCGCGCTACCTGTCGGAGGAAGCCGACCGTCGCGCCATCATCGGCGGTTTGCGCTTTGCGCGGAAGCTGTTTGCCGCTCCGGCACTGCAGCGCTTCGTGCGCGAAGAGACCCTGCCTGGCGCCCATGTCCAGACCGACGACGAGTTGCTCGATTACGCGCGGCGCAATGGCGGCACCTGCTATCATGCCACCTGCACCTGCATGATGGGCTCACACCCGATGAGTGTCGTCGACAGTGAATTGCGGGTGCACGGTCTCGAGGGGCTCAGGGTCATCGACGCCTCGGTCATGCCGGCGGTCACCTCGACCAACACCAACGCGCCGACAATCATGATCGCCGAAAAGGGAGCGGCGATCATCAAAGACGCATCGCGGCAAAGGCTGGCGGCGTAGATCCCCGGTTGGCGTTGTCCGGCAAGCGATTTCAGGATCGCCTGAGCCGCTATCGCAGTCGCTTGAGTTGGTTTGGACGGCATCGCAGCGGCGTCTATCCGGGGGCTGAACGCTTGGCTTCAGTTGCCGATCCCGAATCGGCGATTTAAAAAGTCGAGCACATCGCGGGCGCAGCAATCGGGGAAGGCGTCGCAGATATTATGGGGCGCCCCGTCATAAACCCGCATTTCGACATCCGGAACGAGGTGGCGGAACGGCTCGTAATTGGCGGTCGAGCCGATCGGCTCGGCGCCGGGAACGACGACCAGGGTCGGGCAGCGGATGCGGCCAACCTCATCGCTCCAGTCATAACTCGCCATTAATAGGACAAACTTGCCGATATAGGTCGGGTTGTTCTTTGCGGCCTCATCGAGAAACCATTCGACAAGCCCGGGATCGACCTCGCCGAGCGGCAGCCGCTCGGCGATTGTTTCGGCGAGAAACCCGCGCAGTCCCTTTGCCGCGATCTGCGGGATCCAGCTCGACGCCTGACTGTTTTTGAGCCCGGGTGTCGAGCCGAACAGCATCAGGCTCCGTACCCGGTCGGCGTGGTTCATCGCGAGTTGCTGGCCCAAATAGCCGCCCGCCGAATTGCCGACGATATGCGCACTGGTCGTACCCAAATGGTCCATCAGCTCGATGACGTCGGCGACCAAACGGTCGAGGGTCAATGGCACGTCGCTCGGCGGGATTTCCGAGCTGCCATGCCCGCGCAGATCCATCCGGACCACCCGGTAGTGCCGGCACAGAAGCGGCACCCAGGCGTAATAGCGCCGCGAACTGCCCATCGCCGCATGCAGCAGCAGCAATGTCGGCGCTGCCGTCCACGGATCGGTAAAATCATCGATATGGTAAGCGAGTCGCACGCCGTCGCTTGCAATAAAACTATTCATCGGCGCCTCCTTTTCTCTCGGCTGCGGCACCCAATCCGCCGGGCTGGCGTGTGATTTAACTCACCTTCACTACCGTGATTTTGCCACTTGGTTCGAGCGCGATCAGCCGTGTCTGCGAAACCCGCTCGACACCTGTTTGCCGGAGAGCCTCTTCAATATCACTTTCGCTGATCGCATGCCGAAGGAGTTGGGAACGTTCTACTTTTCCCGCGCGGGCGAGCTCGATCACGGTTCCCTCGAAGATCTGCGACAGCCGTTTCGAACGAGCGACCCCTTGCGCCAAGACCCAATGAAGCGCCACCAGCAGCGCACTGGCGGCCAATGTGCCCCCAAATGGAGCATTGCCGGTCAGCGCGCGGCTTAAATTCGAGCCGATCACAATTGCCACGACGATGTCGAGCGCCGCCCAGCGGCCGAAAATGCGTCTTCCGGCGAGGCGCACCAGGGCAAGGCCATAAGCGAAGACCACCACCGCCCGGGCACACTCCTGCCACCAGCCGATGTGACCGGTCGGACCAAACACGAATTCCAAAGCACCCATGCGTCAGTAACCATCCGCGTGTCAGCGGCGATATTTGAAGCAGAATGAGAGCGAATTGCGAGCGCAAAGCGAAGCGCGGGTGTGCGGACGGTGCGGGAATGCCGGTCGCAATACGTCGCCGGCGTCTTAATGCCAGCATAGATCTCGATAGCCGAGACGCGATGTTTTAATCACTGGCTGGCGCTTGATAATATCGGGGCGAAGCCGTGCCAACCCCGCGAGGGAATGTCATGAAGATCGGGATTTTTCTGACCGGACAGCACCCGCCGAGGAGCGACATCGTCGCCGAGCTCGAAGGCCAATACGCGATGGCGCGGCTGGCGCGCGACCGCGGTTGGGACGCGGTTGCCACCGGCCAGCATTATCTGAGCGAGGGTGTGCGCCAATTGCAATTGATCCCGTTTCTAGCGCGGCTCGCGGCTGAAGCAGGCGAGATGACCGGCATCGCCGGGGTGTTGCTCGCGACGTTGCACAACCCGGTCGAGGTCGCCGAATGCATCGCCTCGCTTGATGCGATCTGGCGCGGCAATTTTGTCTTTGGCGTCGGTCTCGGCTATCGCGAGGTCGAATTTGATGCGTTCGGAGTGCCGCGCGGCCAGCGTGTGCGCCGCTTCGAGCAATGTCTTGATGTCGTCAAGCGGCTATGGACAGAGGACGCCGTGACCTTCGAAAACGAGGTCTGCAAATTGGCGCAGGTGACTGCGACCTGTCGGCCGATACAAAAGCCGCACCCGCCGATTTGGATCGCTGCCAACAGCGACGCCGCGGTCCGTCGCGCCGCACGCCTCGGCGACAGCCTGTTCATCAACCCGCATGCGACAATGCCGGTCATCACCGGCCAGATGGCGCTCTATCGCGCGGAGTTGGCGCGCCACGGCAAACCATTCCCCACGGCCCTGCCCTATCTTCGCGAAATCTATTGTGCGAAAGACCAGCGCAGCGCGGTCGAGCTGGCCGGCCCCTATCTTGCCGAGAAATACCGAACCTATGCGCAATGGGGTCAGGACCAGGTGTTGCCGGGGCAGGATTCGTTTCGCCAGTCGCTCGAGGACTTATTGCAGGATCGCTTTGTGCTCGGCAGCCCGGAGGAGTGTTTTGAGCAGCTGCGGCCCTGCTGGGAAGAGGCCGGCGCCAATTTCCTGATTTTCCGTACCCATTGGAGCGGCATGCCGGTGGCCTCGGCGCTCGCCAGCATGCGCCTGATCAGCGACGAGCTATTGCCGGCGCTGCGGCGGGTGAAGCCGGCGCCTGCGGGCTGAAAGGCGGGAAATATCAGTTGCTGATACCAGTGCGCGGGGCCGTCTGGGAAATTGCAGCTACAAGGGTTCGCAGTATATCACTCATCGGAAATAACCGTAACTCCCCTTGCGCGGGCTTGACCCGCGCATCCACGTGTTCGCTTGCCGCGCTCGAAGACGTGGGTGGCCGGATCAAGTCCGGCCACGGGGATAGCGGTTCGGAGCACCGGCCACACATAACCCGCCTTCACGGGGAGCGAGGGACCAGCGGTCAGGCGCCGGGTGGGAAGAATACCAGCATGCGGACTTCGAGGCTTTCGCGCGGCGGTGCATCGGGGGGCGAAGTCGGGTCGTCGAAGCCGGTGTGGGCGGAAAACCGGTGTGCGCCTTGCAGCCCTGAGTCGTAACAGCGGATCAGCACGACCTCGTCGGCCTGCATCTCCGGGAAATAAAAGTAATGCTGATTGGGATTGTAGGTGATCGCATAGGTCTCGCCGGTGCGATCCGGGTATCTGAGGTCGCTGGCGATCAGGTTTTCCTCGGAGAGGCTTTGGGCGTCGCACAGGGTCAGCGGCGATTCCAGCACCGGGCCGCGGATCGGCCGCCACAGATTGTTGATCGCAAACCGGTGCTTCAGCAGTTCTTCGGCTTCGTCGCCCATCAGATCGCGGACCCGCTGCGGCGCCGACCACGCGGTGTAGTCGTTGTGCACGCGCTTCGCCGGGATCTTGATCATTCTGTCCTTGGCCGACATTGCCGCGTTGCGCACGATGTGGTCGAAGGCGACGACGCGCGCAGCACCCGTCGCCTGCTGCATGACCCGTTCGCATTCCGGGTAGTAGACCCTCCGGATCTGCTCCTCGTCGTAAAAGTTCGTTACCGCCGTTTGATGATGCAGCAGAACAAAGCCTTCCTTGTCCAATGACAGCTGGTTTATCAGCGGCCGCGCATCGCGGATTGTGACCCGGTATTCGATGCTCTTGCCGGTGCGCACTGGCGTCCCCGGCGGCGGCTCGTAATTATAGGCGACTGGCTTTTCCGCCATCGGAACCAGGAAATTGAGCGGCGCCACAATGCTGTCAAGGTCGGTTACCGTTGTGCCGTCCATCATCTCCTCCGGTGAAGGGCTAGTCGTGAAAGCTGTTGGGCGCGACGGTAGAACAGTGCAACCGCAGCGTCAAACCCGGTATCAAACGCAGCCGAGTTGTGGTTTGCACGGCGCTGCGGTGTCGATGATGTTGCGTGGCCGGGGGCGCTCTGCGACAATTTCTTCTCGTCAATAATCGCCGCTTCGCGGTACAGGCTGGGAGAGACGCTATGCCGGAAAACCGAGGCTATCACGCTCACGTCTATTACAACGCCGAGACTAAGCCGGTCGCGGCACGGCTGCGCGAGACGATCCTTGCAAAGTTCAATGTCGAACCGGGCGGGTTCAGCGACGAGCCGCGGGGTCCGCACCCGATTTCGCAATTCAATGTGATCTTTAAGAACAAGGAGTTCCAAAACGTCGTCCCGTGGCTGATGCTGAACCGCGAAGGACTTGATGTTCTGGTCCATCCGCTGACCGACAGCAATTACGACGATCACAGCAAGAACGCCCTGTGGCTCGGCACCCCTGTGCCGATGAACCTCGAGGTGCTGCATCGGCCCTACCCCGCCGAATTGCTGCCAAAGGATTTGCAACACACCGCTTAGGCGCCCAGATGCCGCCGATAGGTCGGGCATCAACGGCCGACGAGTCGATAACGAGGAACGACATGGGCAGCTATCTCGATCGCCTCGCGGCCGCAGGTGGCAGCTTTTTCATGCTGCTCGGCCGGTTGGCGCTGGCGGCGATCTTTGTGCCGAGCGGCTTTAACAAGCTGACCCATATCGACGCCTTTGCCCATAATCTGGCGTCGCATGGTGTGCCGCTACCGGGGTTAATGGCGGTGATCGCCGCCTGCGTCGAGTTTTTAGGCTCGATCGCGATCGTGCTCGGGTTCAAAACGCGCTACGCGGCACTGCTGATGGCGATTTTTACCGGCTTTGCGGCGCTGATCGCGCATCGCTTTTGGCAGGTGCAGGGGGCCGCCTACGAAGCCCAGCACATCCAATTCATGAAGAATGTCGCGATCATCGGCGGCTATTTGTGTCTGTTTGTCGCCGGACCGGGCGCTTTTGCTATGGACCGCCGCGGCCGCCGATAAGCGTATCGACGGCAAGCGGTGCGTAGAGCGCCAGAATATCGGCCGCGGCTGCGGCCTCTTCATCGGTATCGACCCGCACGAAAATCGCAGTCTCGCCATTATGGATGAAGCGCGCGAAGGTATGTTGTGCATCGCCCAATACCATCGGATCGATTTGCAGCATCCGCAGTTCGGCTTGCACCGACATTGGCGGCGGGCCTACCTCCCTTAACACGCGGTGCGCGAGCCGATCTTCCGGGAACCCTTCGGTGTGCAACCGATGATAGGCGTCGAGCGCGACACCGCTCGTCGGAAACAACCCAACCACAAGTCTGGCCGCCACAGAAACCTCCGATGCCGGTGATCGAGAAAGAACGCATCTATAAACGCTTGCCGCGCAACGGAGTTGCGGGCCTCGAACAAGCTATTTCACCGGTTCGAGATCGTCCCGGCCCGTCACCCGGCTAACTGAGCGGTGGAGGAGGGACAAACCCGCCAAACTCACCTTCGATCAGCCGGGCAAATTCGATCGTCGTGCGGTCCTCGAGATAGGGGCCGATGATCTGCACGCCAATCGGCAGCCGTGGCCGACGCCACCCTCGACCGAGTCCTGCGTCGCTGAGCCCGGTTGTCCCAGGGCGGGGGCCATGCTATCGCGGGATACTCGGCTGGAGCGATCAAGGCAACAGATGGGATATGCGGCGGGTGCGGTGATGGTGATTATTTCGGCATCGCTGGTCTTTAGTGCCGCCTCGGCTCGGGCGGAAAGTACCATCGTTCAAAACGGCACAGTTAGCGTCAACCATGAGAACAGCAGCGTCACGATCAGCGGCCAGACAGTCACTGTCGATACATCGGCAGATGCCGGCCGGGTCGTCGGCAATGGGCAACGAGCATCGGAGGCGTGGTCGATCGGGGCAGTCTCGGCGATCAATGCGGATGGCGCTTTTGCGATCACAATAAAGATTGGCGCTCCGCCGGGGCTGACCATTGAAACCGACAAAAACCTGTTGCCGATTGTCAAAACCGATATATCCAATGGCCGGCTCGACATCTATACAGACCGCTCTTATTCGGTCGACGGGCGCATTAATGTGACCGTAACCTCGCCGAATGTCGCCGAGATCTCGGCTTCAGGCAGCAACCATATCAATGGCGAGGGCCTGACCGGCGCAAACCTGTCGATTTCACTGAATGGCTCGAACAACGCCGTCCTGGTGGGACATGTTTCGGCAGTGACGGTGCAGATGAGCGGTGCCAATCACCTTTCGGCTCAGCGGCTTGTCGCAGATTCGGCCAACGTCACGGTGAACGGGGCAGGAAATGCCACGGTCGACGCCCGGCAGCGGCTCATTGCAGAAATTTCCGGCGCGGGATCGATTACCGTTTACGGCAATCCCAAACAACGCAGAACTCAGGTCAATGGCGCCGGCAGGATCAGCTTTGTCCGCTGAGCCGGCTGCGCCGCGGCCGGCGTGTTCCGTAACAGGGCAATCGGCAATGTTGGATTATGAGATCTTTAATGCGGGCGATGTCGTGCTGCAATCCGGGCTGACCTATCGCAACGCCCGCCTCGCCTATAAAACTTATGGCACGCTGGACGCCGCCAAATCAAATATCATCCTCTATCCGACCTCCTACGGGGCACAGCATTACGACCTCGAATGGGCCATTGCCCCCGGCAAGGCGCTCGACCCGACCAGATATTTCATTGTGATCGTCAACAAGTTCGGCAATGGCTTGTCCTCGTCGCCGAGCAACACCCCGCCGCCCTTTGATCGCGCTCGCTGGCCGCAATTCACGATGACCGACAATGTGCGGGTCCAGCAGCGGCTGTTGCACGATGTCTTTGGCATTGAGCGTATCAAACTGGTCTATGGCTTCTCGATGGGCGCGCAACAGGCGTTTCACTGGGGAGCATTATTCCCTGATCGGGTCGAGCGCATTGCCGCGATCTGCGGGTCGGCCAAGACCTCACCGCACAATTTTGTGTTTCTTGAAGGCGTCAAATCGGCGCTGACTGCCGACCCGGCCTGGCAAGACGGCTGGTTCGCGACATCCCCAATGCGCGGTTTTCAAGCGATGGGCCGCGTTTATGCCGGCTGGGGGCTCAGTCAGGCATTTTATCGCGAGGAGGAGTGGCGCAAGCTCGGCTTTTCGTCGCTCGAAGATTTTCTGGTCGGCAGTTGGGAAGCCAATTTTCGCCGCCGCGATGCCAATGATTTGTTGGCGATGCTGTGGACTTGGCAGCATGCCGACATCAGCGCCAACGAGCTTTACCATGGCGATCTGGCGAAGGCGCTCGGCGCGATTTCAGCCGATGCGCTGGTCATGCCCTGCGAGACCGACCTCTACTTCACGGTTGAGGATAACCGCCGCGAGGTCGCCCTTATGCCGCACGCCGAGTTGCGGCCGATCCCGTCGATCTGGGGCCACCGCGCCGGCAATCCGGCGCAAAACCCGACCGACGCGAAATTTCTTGACGAGGCCGTCGGCGAACTCCTGGCCCGGTGATCGATGATACCGCGCAGCGCCACAGCCTTTCGAGACCTATCCGCCCGATCCGAAAGGGCTGACGATCATGGCGACCGCGATCTACACTTGACCGCCTGTCGTGGCATTTGGCTCGATTGTCGAGAGGGTTCGGGAGACTGGAATGAGCGATCCTGAAATCGGCGCACTGCGCGCCAAACTGATGGCACGGCCGCGTTCTGATGATTACCGGCAACGCCGCAAGGATATCGATGCGCGCGGCTTGGCTTATGGGCTCCCCGCCGATGTCGGGGTCGAGCCGGCAACCGCCAACGGGGTGCGGGCGGAATGGACGATAACCCCGAACGCCACGCGCGACACGGCATTGATCTATCTGCATGGCGGCGGATATGTGATCGGCTCGCTCGACAGCCATCGCCATCTCGTTGCCGAGGTTGGGCGCGCCTGCGGCATCGCGGCGCTGGCGCTCGATTATCGCCTGGCGCCCGAACATCCGTTTCCAGCCGCGGTCGATGATGCGCTCGCTGGATACAGGTTTTTATTGGCGCGGGGGATTGCTCCTGGACGGATCGCGATCGCCGGCGACAGTGCCGGCGGCGGGCTCGTTGTCGCGGCGATGCTGGCGATCCGCGATGCCGGGCTGGCGCAGCCGGGCTGCGGCTGGTGCATCTCGCCCTGGGTCGATATGGAGGCGGTGGGCGAGACGATGACGAGCAGGGCCGCCACCGACCCGACCGTTCAGCGCACAGGCCTGCTCGACATGGCAAAGCTGTATTTGAACAGGGCTGATCCGCGTTCGCCGCTGGCAGCCCCGATCTATGCCGATCTGAGCGGGCTTGCGCCGTTGATCATTCAGGTCGGCGCCTGCGAAACCTTGCTCGATGACGCGCTGCGCCTTGCCAAGGCTGCCGGTGCCGCCGATGTGCGCGTCGATTTGCAGATCTGGCCCGAGATGATCCATGTCTGGCACCTTTTCCACCCCGAGCTGAAGGCCGGGTTGAGGGCCATCGAAGCGGGCGCGGCTTTCGTCCGAGCAATGCTGCATTAGCCCCAATGGTGTTCAGTTAAGTGGGTATAGCACAAAATGTTGTATTTATTAACCCACAGTGTATGCTGCATATTGTGGGTGTGTGCCTTATCTGAACAGTGTTGGCATTAGCCCGGAATTTCCGCGCGCTCGGTTAGTTTCGGGTATTGGCGAGAAGATCTGTGACAAAGACCGCAAGATTGCCGCCGCGAAAGAGATGGCCGGGGATGCCGGCAGCTTCCGCGGCGATGCAGTCAGAGGGCTTGTCGCCGATCAGAAAGCTCGCCGCTTTGTCGACCGGCCAACACCGCAACAAATCGCAGATCATGCCCGGCGCCGGCTTGCGCCACAGGCTCGCCTGACGGTATTCCGGGCAAGCGGCCTCGGGGTGAAACGGACAATAGCGAAAATCGTCGATATGGGCGCCGGCTATGGCGAGCTCAGCAGCGATCTGCGTGTGCAGACGGCACACGTTTTCCTCCGAATAAAAACCGTGTGCCACTCCGGCTTGATTGGTCACGACAAAAACAAAAAGGCCGGCATCATTGAGGGCCTTTACCGCGTCGGCGGTGCCGTCGATCCAGCGCCAGCGCTCGCGCGCGCCGACATAGCCATCGTCGTGGTTCAGCACGCCGTCGCGATCGAGAAAGGCGGCGGGCCGGCGGGTCTCTTCACCGCAGCGGTCGAGCGATCGACCAAGCGGGCGCGACATATTCAGTCCCGCGACGGGAACAGGCGCTCTTCGACAATCCCGCAGATGATATGTCCGGCGATCATATGAATTTGCTGGATCAGCGCCGTCGAATCCGCGGGCGCCAACAGGCAAATGTCGCAATGCCGGCGCATTTCGCCGCCGCTGCGCCCAGTAAGCCCGACAATCGTAAGCTTCTTGTCTCGCGCCGCTTCGATCGCGCGCAAGATGTTGCGCGAACGCCCCGATGTCGACAGCGCGAAAAGCACATCTCCGGCCTTGCCGAGGCCGCGGATCTGGCGCGCAAATACCTCCTCATAACCGTAATCATTGCTGGTCGCGGTCAGCACCGAGCTGTCCGTCGTCAATGCCACGGCAGCGAGCGGTGCGCGGTCGTAATTGAAGCGCCCTAGGAACTCTCCGGCAAGGTGCTGGGCGTCGGCAGCGCTGCCGCCATTGCCGACCAACAGCAATCTGCAGCCGCCGGTCAGCGCGTTCGCGGTCACTTCGGCAATGGCCGCGAGCGTAGCGACAAAGTCCGTATCCTCTATCGCAGCCTGTACCACATCGCGAGACCGCCTCATATATTCGAGGATCGCCTCCATCCTCGCTCCATCATCCTCCTCTATTTGCGGACGCGTTCAGGCCTGCACACTTTTTACTGCGCACCGAATGCGACGGCGTGCGTGAACTCAAGCCTCAATGCAGTTCCGCAAGGCCCATCGCTTCGCCAAAGCGCCGGGCGGCCTCGAACGTGTCACCATATTTGCGGTGTCCGGCAGAGATGTGGGCGCAGGCGAGCAATAGCCGGTCGCGGTCAGCGCATTGGTTCTTGCCATAATCCTGCAGCAGGCATTGCGGGATTTCCTGATTGTGCGGGTCGTTGCCAAAGCGCGAGGCCATCAAGGCCAGAAGCTGTACCAGCACCGCGCGGTCGGCGCCGCTGTCGAGATAAGCCTTGGTCCAGGCGACCGCTTGCTCCGGATCGCACGCCGCCATCGCGTCTTCGAGACGGCCGATGACCTGGGTGCCGGTCATCCGTTCGGCACCGCCGGGGGCGCCGACCGGCTCGGTCTTCGTCCAGCCCATATGCTTCTGGTTCCAGGCCGCCTGATTGACCATCGAACCGGCGACATAGAGCAGTTTGAGCCGCTGCGGATGGGCAAAATTGTCGTAGAACCAGCCGAGCGTATTGCAGTATTCATAGGTGTGCTGCGGCATCGAGAAAGAATTGGCGCCCTGGGTTTCGAGCACAACCTGCGCCGCCGCCAATTGGATCACATCGACGATTCGCCGTGGTGCGGTTCCGGCGAGCAATAATTGGCTGATTTTTTCGATGTAGGCGGGCTCGTGCTGGCGGATCAGCGCGTCAATCAGTTCCGCCGTATCGCCCTCACCGAGCGGCCCGGTGTTGCCGAGCAATGCTCTTTCGCGCTCGGTGGTGCCATTTTGCGGGACGGCATGGACCTCGGAGCCCTCGATAAACGTCGTGATGACGTTGCACGCCATTTCGTAGACCGAATGCCAGCGCGGCCCGACCGCGATGTCGAGCGCGCCGGCATAAATCACGTCATGAGCCTTGTCCCAGCCGATCGCATTGCCAAGCTCAACGACCGAGCGGGCGCGGTAGGCCTTGTGCCCGGTGGTGTAGGACCGGTTGTAGAGCATGCGGTCCTGAACGTCGATCAGCCCGGCAAAGACGAGCTGAGCCAGTACCTCCTGGCGATGCTCGGCTTCTTCGATCAGTCCGAGAAAGACGCGATAGGCATCGATGACTTGACCGCGCTCGACGAGGGTCAGCCAGTGGTTGAGGCGCTCGCCGAGCGGCCCCGATTCCCTCAGCGGTTCCTGATCGGGCCAGTAAACGACCGGCGCCGGTGGTGTGGTATTCGGCATCTTGTAGCCGCGCGTCGCATAATGGCCCGGCGCCTTCAGGATCTTCTGGTTCCAGATGTCGAGACCTGAGGGGATGTACCAGATTGTCTGCGCCAATGGCAAGGCGGCCAGTTTCTCCGGGAGCATCGCCTGAAGATTGACGGCGGCGCGCGCCGACAGCAGGCAGTGGTCGTTGTTGACGAAATTCGGAAAGCCGTCGTCGATCCGCTGGTGATAGGGGACGTGCGTGTAGGGGGCATGAATGCGCACCGCCTCGGCCATGATTTCCGGCAATGGCCGGCCGCGCCGCAGCAGATCGTAATAGACCCGACTGCCACCGATCTGATCGCGTGCGAGAATCCGCTCCTCGAGCGCGCTGTAAAGATGCTTGGTTTCTTGATCGATGGGGGTGGTTGGCATCGTTGCTTCGCTCCTCGAACTCGTGCAAATTCTCGGCTAAATGTAAGCCGTTGACGCTGCTCGCGGCAACGCCGCAGGCCCTTTTTTGCACCGCACAAAAGGTTTGGCTGCCATGCAGCGATGGCCAAATCGGTAGATCCTGACCGATAGGGGGCCGCGTCCACCGGCCAAAACGGCGCCAGATAGGGCCGTGTCAGCCAGTGGCCGGTCGGGCGGCGCGGATGATCGCTATTCGGCCCTCCTGCCACAGACAATCGACCGCGGCAAAGCCCGCCGCTTTGATCGTCTCGATCTGTGCATCAACCCCGCCGATCAGCCCGAACAGGTCGTAGTCGAGAAATATACCGCTTGGCTTCAACACACCGGCGATCGCCCGATAGCAGGCGGCGATCTCGCCCAAATCGCGCAGGTTGTGGATCGCGATGGCCGAGACCGTGAGATCGAATGGGCCGTCGACAGCATCGGTCCAAGCCGGGTCCCGCAAATCGCCAACCGCATACTTGACCCGTTCGGCATTGGCGGCGAGCCGTTCGCGGGCGCGGTCGAGCATCGGCTGCGAGTAGTCCTGCAACGTCACGACGGCACGCGGAAAGGCCCGCAAGACTTCCTCGGTCACGACGCCGTAACCGCCGCCGACATCGAGCACCTTGATATCGGTGTCCGCCTGCCAAGGGGCGGCAGCAAGCATCTGCCGCAGACGCCGGCGGCGCTCCTCGTCACGGGTGAAATCGCGGGTGATCCACGCGTCGACATATTGCGGCGAATGCCAGTCGTGATGATCGACCCGAATGCGGTCGTTCGCCGAAGACATGATTGAACCTCTCGTTAGCGCAGCGCAAATTCCGGTGTTTCGAGCGCCTCGCGGATGCGGTCGCGGCCGTGCAGTGACGCCGCGGTCCCGACCCGCATCGCCGCCTGCTGGGTCCAGTCGATCTCGGTCATCCGCTGCTCGCGCTGAAAGACCATATTGATGGCCGAAAGCTTGCGACGGCGCTCGGGTTGTGACAACCAGAAGATCGCAAAACCTTGGAATGACGGAGTGAAGCCAGATGCCGCGCTATGATTTCGACCTATTCACAATCGGCGCCGGCTCGGGCGGTGTGGCCGGCTCGCGCCGCGCCGGCAGCTACGGCGCGCGGGTGGCGATTTGCGAGGAGAGCCGGGTCGGCGGCACGTGTGTGCTGCGCGGCTGTGTGCCGAAAAAGCTGCTGGTCTACGGTGCGCAATTTTCTGATGCCTTTGCCGACGCCGCCGGCTTTGGCTGGACCGTGTCGCCGCCGAGTTTCGATTGGCCAAGCCTGATCGCGGCCAAAAACAAGGAACTCGATCGCCTGGAGCAGATCTATCGGACGATGCTGAAAAACAGCAACGTCGAGCTGATCGAAGGGCGGGCCATTATCACAGACGCGCACACCGTCGAGGTCGCAGGCCGCACTTACACCGCCGACAAAATCATGATCGCAACGGGCGGACATCCGACCGTGCCCGATATCCCCGGGATCGAGCATGTCATTTCGTCAAACGAGGCGCTCGACCTGCCTGAACTGCCGCGCCGCATCGTGATTGTTGGCGGCGGCTATATCGCTGTTGAATTTGCCGGCATCTTTCGCGGCTTCGGATCGGAGGTCGTCGAAATCATTCGGCGCGAGGATTTGCTCTACGGTTTCGACGATGATTTGCGGGTGGCCCTGGCGCAGGAGATGCGCAATCGAGGCATCGAGATCCGTGCCCGTACCCAGATCGCGCGCATCGAAAAGTGCGATATCGGCTATTCGGTGTTCACGACCCACGGCCAGGAAATCTCGGCCGATCTCGTCATGTATGCGACCGGCCGTAAACCCAATACCCATGGTCTCGGCCTCACCGAGATCGGTGTTGAAATGAACCAGGACGGCGCGGTCCTCGTCGACGAGTGGCAGCGGACAACGGTACCGAACATCTACGCTGTCGGTGATGTCACCGACCGGCTCAACCTGACGCCGGTCGCGATCGCCGAGGCCCGCGCCATCGCCGAAACCTTGTTCAACGACAACCCGGTCAAGATGGACCACGCCGATGTGCCGACCGCAGTGTTCAGCAACCCGCCGATCGGGACCGTCGGCCTGACCGAGGAAGAAGCGCGCCGCGAATATCGCGAGATCGATGTCTACAGCGCGCGCTTCCGGCCGATGAAAAACACGCTCTCCGGCCGCGACGAGCGCACCTTGATGAAGATCATCGTCGATGCCGACAGCGACCGCGTTGTGGGCTGTCATATGCTCGGCCCCGACGCGCCCGAAATCGTACAGGGCTTGGCGATCGCGATCAAATGCGGCGCCACCAAAAAGCAATTCGACCAGACCGTCGGCATCCACCCGAGTGCGGCCGAAGAATTCGTCACGATGCGCGAAAAGGCGGTACGCCCCACGAAATTGGCCGCCGACTAATAGCCTTCGCAGGCGATGCGCCGAGCGCGTCGCTTATGGAGCAGTCCGGGAAACCCGACGGGTAGGATGGCGCAACGGCTCGGCATTTCCCGCGTGCAGCTTGGTGAAGCGTTGCACAGGATCAAGCGGGATGCCGGGTTGAGACCAAGTGATCAGGTAAGCATATGGGACGACGGGTCTGTCACGGACGATAGAGATGTCTGGATCGGCAACGTCTATGACGAATTTTGAGCCGGGGACCTTGCGGACCTTCGCCAGCCTTAGGTTCATGGGTGATCGGCTGGAACCGGCCCGGATCACCGCGATTCTCGGGATCGCACCGACGACGGCCTATCGCAAGGGTGAGATCTTCAAACGCGGCCGAGGGCACGACGCGCGCGGGCGCACAGGTGTCTGGGTGCTGTCGAGTGACGGTCATGTAGCGGATCGAAACCTCGACACTCATCTCAGATATCTGCTGGCAATCCTCTATCCGGGTGGTTCCGACGATAAGATCAGGAAACTGTGTGATCTAATGCGTGAAGAAGCACTGATGGCCGATGTGATGTGCTTCTGGTACGGAAAGTCCGGGGCGCAGGTTCCGGCGATCGCAAAAGACCTCAGCGCCGCCTTTGCGCGCCTGCCGGCGGGGATCGCGACGGATTTTCATACCGAGTGATATGCAAGGCGTGCCGAGCGGTTCGTCGCGATGCGCGAAAAGATCGTGCGCCCGGCAAAGCTCGCCGCAGCTTAGGAATCGGTCGAGAGGACAACCCTGAGGTTGGCATCGACATCGCAGATCACCAGCTATTAGGATTGGAGAGCGGTCAAAACATGCCCGATGAATTGAGTACTTCACCATACGAATTTCCGCTGGCTGCGCTGATCGACGCAAGTGAATGGGACGAGGCGGCAGTCAAATGGGTCAAACTTCATTCAACGCAGGAACGCGCTCGTGAAGCTCTGGTAGCTCGCGGTAAGGAACTCGAAAGTATTTACGAGAGAGCGATTGTGCCGGATAGTGAATGGCAAGAGATCACAAAAGTAGCCGAGATGGTCGGCGAATGGGGACGCCTCGCAGCAGAAAAGCTTTGTCCGCAGATTGACAGCCTTCAGCAAAAGCTGGCGACTCCCGACCCTCGCATGTCCCGGGAGATCCGGCAAGCGCGCAGGAACAGCATTAAAATTGCCGAAGCTTGGCTGACGCTCCACCGCGATCTCCGCGAGAAGCTTCTGAAATTGGCTGCGCAGCGGCGACCGGCCAATGTAGTGTTGCGCGCACACCCAATCGAGGGTGAGATCGATTACACTGAATTGAGCCGCGAGCATATCACGCGGTATCCAAAGATCCGAGCAGCCCTTGCCGAATGAGCCCAATTGGCTCCCTATCGAGGCGGTAATCAAGCACAACCGGCTTGAAGTGGAAGCAACAGGCGAAGGTCATTTCGTCCGAGAACCTGGACTTCTCGAAAGCGCATTAGCTCGTCCGCGGAACTTCTTCGGCTACGGCGAAGAGGATATCGTTGTTCTCGCCGTGACATTAATGGCGGGTATCGCGCAAGCGCACGCTTTCGAGCAAGGTAACAAGCGCACTGCCTTCGCTGCGATGCGGCTGTTTCTCCGGGCAAATGGCTACGACACGAGTTTCGACGATACGGTCTCCTGGGCCGAGGAAATAATCGCGCTGGTCGAGCATCGGACCACGGAAGCAGATTTCGTCCGGACCGTCCGGCCGTTCGTGGTCGAGAGGTAACGCTATGGCCCGCCGCGCACCAGGCCTCTAAGGCTGATGTAGCCCTCTGTCCCCTGAACCCCCGCGTAACTGTGCCGTCGCTGTCCGGTCGAGGGTGCCGTCCGCGGCGAGGGCGACGCGGTAGTCGCGCGCAGCGATTTCGCGCGAGATCAGACCATCGGCGACATCGAGCGCCACCCGATCGGGATCACGGTTCGCCGGATCGCCAAAACCGCCGCCACCCGGCAGTTCGAGCCGGATGAAATCGCCGCCGGGCACGCTCTGCCGACCCTTCGGGCCGATTGGCCGACCGGAGACGAGGCTGACCTTTCCCGGGGCGCCGGCTCTACCGCCATCACGGCCACGCGCCGGGTTGCCGATGCGCTCGAAATTGCACAGCATCGCGATCGGGGTGCCCTCGGCGCCGCCCAATTCGATGATCTGGCCGAGGCCGCCGCGGCAGCGACCGGCGCCACCTGAGTCTTCACGGAATTCGCGGCGGCGGAAGACAACCGGCGCCACCGCTTCGGTCGCCTCGACCGGGATTGTGCGCACCCCGGAAGGGAATGCGGTCACATCGAGCCCATCCTTGCCAGGCCGCGCGCCGGCACCGCCGCAGTGAAAGATCGCGGTGCTGAACGGTTTGATGTCGGGCGGCGCTTTCCCGTTCTCGGCGCCGAGCTCATCGAGAACATCGGCGCCGCCATAGATTTGCGGTATCCATAAGGACGAGGCGCCCTCGGCCGGAACACCGCCTTTGATGACTTGGTGAAGACAGCCAAAGACGACATCGGGCAGCATGTGGCCGACCGTGTGCCGGGCAGCGACTGCGCGTGGACGCGTGGCATTGAGCAGACAGCCCTCCGGTGCACTCACCGTGATCGGAGCCAATGACCCGGCATTGTTGGGTACCTCTGGGGCGACCAGGCACTTGACCCCAAACGCGGTGTAGGCCGTCGTGTAATTCAACACGACATTGATGCCAAAGGCACTCGCCGGCGAGGTGCCGGTGTAGTCGACATGGATGCCATCTTCGTTGATTGTCATCTCGGCAGCCAATGTCAACGGTCGGTCAAAGCCATCCATTGTCAGGCTATTCTGGTATTTGCCTTGTTTGAGCTTGGCGATGGCGGCGATCGTCGCCGCGTGCGAGGTTTCGACAATATGTTCGGCCAGCCGGTCGAGGTTGGTGATCCCGAACTCCTCCATCATCTCGACGAGGCGCCGGCTGCCCTCATCGTTGCACGCGGCCAAGGCGTAGACGTCGCCCTCGACCTGCAGCGGCTCACGCACATTGGCGCGGATCACGCGCAGCAGATCCTCGTTCATTCGACCCTCGCGCGCCAACGCCATCAGCGGGATCGACAGCCCCTCCTCAAAGACCTGCCGGCCATCGGGGCCCATGCCGAGCCCGCCGATATCGACGACATGGACGGTACTGGCGAAAAGCCCGACCGGCTCGCCGCGCAAAAAAGTCGGGCTGACGACGGTCAGATCGTGCAGGTGGCCGCAGGTCAGCCACGGATCGTTAGTGATGTAATGGTCGCCCGGCCGCATCGTCCTCAGCGGAAACGCGTCGAGAAAGTGCTTGACCGACGCAGCCATCGAATTGACATGACCGGGTGTCCCGGTGACGGCCTGCGCTAGCATATTGCCGTCGCGATCAAAAACCCCGGCGGAGAGATCGCCCGCCTCGCGCACGGTTGTCGAAAAAGCGGTGCGCACAAGCGTCTGCGCCTGCTCCTCGACGACGGCGACGAGCCGACTCCACATTATTTGAAGATGAAGCTGCGACAGCGCGGTATTGGGCCTGCCAAGCATCAGTCGGTCACTCCAGTTTCCTGGAACAAAGAGTACCATGTTTCCTCGGTTCATTCCTGCTGCAAACCCTGGGTGAAATCCGCGCTTGCGTAATTGTGACACCTCCGGCACTTGCTAGAATGAAGGCTGAGCAGCGTCAGCGGAGTTGGCGCCAAGCCCATGGGTGCCGATCTCAGCGTCAGGCCGACCGCGTCAAACGGCCCCGCCGCCGTTCTGCAGGTTGTTCCACGTCTGGTGTCGGG
>JAFAOB010000401.1 GCA_019238055.1 Alphaproteobacteria bacterium | reverse complement strand
GACAAGGTCTTCGATCCCGAGAGCGCAGAGAAACATCAGCAGCCGCCAACCACCGAGAGCGGCACTTCTGTCGAAGAGCAAGTACGAAAGGAATGGGATCCCAAGAAGGGCGGCGGTTTGCCGGTCTTCTGATCGGCGGCAAGAACTCACAGACCTCCCCGGCCAATTTTGTAATTCAAAGGGCTAGCCCGCTGACTGGCGCAGGAACGCAAGATGTTAACGGCGCTCGCAGGCTGGGCCTGCCGACTGTGAACCCTTCGCCCAGCCTACTGCCGCTGTAGCCTTTTGGCCCGTTCCGCTCCTATGCTGTGCCGCGAAAGAGCCGACAAGGCATTTTCGGGGAGGAAACGGAATGGCGCTCGCGCTCAAAGCTTCCACGATGCGAAAGGTGGCATGGCGTTTTTTGCCGCTGCTCGGGTTTTGCTATTGCATCAATGTTCTTGACCGCTTCAACGTGTCGATCGCAGCGCTGACGATGAACAAAGCGTTGGGATTGTCGGCGACGACTTATGGGCTCGGCGCCGGCGCGTTTTTCTGGAGCTATGTACTCTTTCAAATGCCGGCGAATGCGGCGTTGTCGCGGGTCGGTGCGCGACGCTGGATTACGCTGATCGCGGCGGCTTGGGGGCTGTGCTCGGCTGGAACAGCACTGGCAACGGGGGTGGTCACCTTTGTCATCGCCCGCTTTTTGCTGGGAATGGCCGAAGCGGGCTTCTTCCCGGGAATCGCCTATTTTATGACCTGCTGGTTCCCGTCGCGCTGGCGCGGCCGCGCCATGGGAGTGTTTTTCGCGATCGGTGCCTCGGCCGGAATTGTCGTCGGCCCGATCTCGGCCAATCTGCTCCGGCTCGACGGATGGTTCGGCATCGCCGGCTGGCAGTGGGTGTTTCTCGTCGAAGGACTGCCGACCTTGGCGCTGGCGGCAATGTGCCCGTTTGTGCTGCGCGACTCCCCCTCCGATGCCGCGTGGCTCACGGCAACAGAACGTGGTTGGCTCGAAGCCAAGTTGCAGACTGAACGCGACGCGGCTATCGGCCGCCATTTGCCGACAGCGCGAGCGATCATCAGCCCACAACTGGTGATCCTGACCGCAATCCAGCTGCTGACCGGCTTCGGGGTCTATGGCAAAGGGTTCTTTCTGCCGCTGATCCTCAAGACCTTCGGCTTCACAAACGTAGCAGTCGGCTACTTGACTTCGGTGCCGGCACTCGCCGGGATCGCCGGGATGATCCTGTTCTCGCAAAGCTCCGACCGTACCGGAGAGCGGGTGTGGCATCTCGTCGTGCCGCTGTTGATCGGCGGCTTCGGTCTGCTGCTCGCGGGCGCTGCGATCGGCACCGGCGCGCCATTGGCGATCGCCGCTTTCGCGCTCGCGGCTTTTGGCATCTCCGGTTCGCTGCCAGTCTTTTGGAACCTGCCGACGGCTTTTCTTGGTGTCTCGGCAGCCGCGGGCGGCATCGCTTTCATCAACTCGGTCGGCAACATTTCAGGCTATGCCGCACCGCAATTGGTCGGCTTGTTGCACGATGTCAGCGGGTCCTATCGAATGCCGATGTTCGTCATGGGAATGATGGTAATCGTCGCGGGCGTCCTGGTGCCGATGGCCACCCGGCTGCGTCCCGTACCAACCGCGATCGCGCAAGAAGCGTAGCGGCCCTCGAAATCATCGGTGCTTCAGGCGCAAACCCCAGCCTCGCCACCCCGCTCGGTTTGGCGGGGTAGGCGCGCGGTTTGGTGCCGGGGCTGAATTAAATTTCGACTTCGAGTCCGACCTCGACGACTTGGGCAGCCGGCACGCCATAATAGGCGGCCGGCAGGTTGGCGTTGAGGTGCATCGCCGCGAAAAGCCGCTGGCGCCATACGGCCATGCCCGGCACTTTGCCGCTCGGGATCACCATAATGCGTCGCGAATAAAAGGTGATACGCTCGGGGTCGATGTCGCTGAGGGCCGGATCCCGGCAGGTAAGCTTTAGCCCGCCCATGATATCCGGGTGCTCCATAAAGCCGAAATACAGAATGACGCGCATGATCCCGGCGCCGACCGGCACCAGCTCGACTCGATCGGCGGGATCGACGCGCGGAGCATCGGTGGTTGTCGCCGAAACCAGCAGCATACGCTCGTGCAGCACGCGGTTATGCTTGAGGTGATGCGTCAGCGCGAGGGGGATCCCCGAAGCTGCCGCAGTAAAGATCGCAGCTGCTCCCGGCAGCCGGATCGGACGGCTCTCGACAACCCAGTCGGTGAACTCGTCCTCGCGCTGGCGCATGCGCGAGCGCTGCTGCTCGAGGAGCGCATAACCGGTTCGCCATGTCAGCATCAGGAACGCGACGACAAAGGCCATCAGCAGTGGAAACCATCCCCCCTCGATCAGCTTTGTCGCGTTGGCGGCGACAAAGACCAGCTCGATAATAAGGAAAAATCCGTTGACGGCCGCGACGAGTACCGGGTTGTAACCCCATTGCAGTGCCACAAGGGCAGCCAGACCTGTAGTGACCGCCATCAGCAGCGAGACGGCGATGCCGTACGCGCCACCCAGCGCATCGGAGGAGCCGAACACAAGGACCGCCCCGAGTGTTCCGGCGGCGAGCAGCCAGTTGACCAGCGGCATGTAGATCTGCCCCTTCTCCTGGCTCGCCGTATGGAGCACCCGCAAGCGCGGCAGAAAACCGAGCTGGATCGCTTGCTGCGTCAGAGAATATGCGCCGGAAATGATCGCCTGTGAGGCAATGATAGTCGCGACAGTCGCGAACGCCACCATCGGGTAATGGGCCCATCCCGGCGCCAGCAGATAAAAAGGGTTTTTGATCGCGTGCGAGTCGGCCAGGAGCAGCGCTCCTTGGCCGAAATAGTTGAGTGCCAAAGCGGGAAAAACCACGCCAAACCAACCGAGGCGGATCGGCAGCGAGCCGAAATGTCCCATATCGGCGTACATCGCTTCTGCACCTGTGACAGTAAGGAAGGCGGCGCCGAGCACTGCAAAGCCAATACCTGGCGGCGACTGGGCGAGGTACATCAGCGCATAATGCGGGCTGAGTGCGCCAAGGATGGAGGGTGCGCCGATGATGCCGCGCAGCCCCAGTACCGCGAGGGTTAAGAACCAGACCAGCATGACCGGCCCAAAGATATTGCCGATAAACGCCGTGCCCTTCCGCTGAACCAGAAACAACCCAATCAGGATCGCGATGCTGATCGGAACCACGGCCGGTGCGAGCCGGGGAGCATCGAGCTTCAGACCCTCGACCGCGCTCAGCACCGAGATCGCCGGCGTGATGACCCCATCGCCATAGAGGAGCGCCGCACCGATCAAACCGACGATCATCAGGGAAGCGCGCCAACTGCCGTGCGGGGCACGGCGAACATCAAGAAGCGCCAACAATGCGACGATCCCGCCCTCGCCGCGATTGTCAGCGCGCATGATCAGGATGGCATATTTGAATGAGACGATCAGAAGGAGCGCCCAAAATATGACCGACACGATGCCCATAACAGTCTGAGGCGACACATTTCCCGCCGCGTCCGCCGCCTGTTTGAACCCGTAGAGCGCGCTGGTGCCGATATCACCGTAGACGACGCCGAGCGCCGTAAGCGCGGCGGCGGCCGGCAGCGGCCGTATGCCGTTCCGAGGTGGTGCTGCAGATTCAGCAATTGTTTCCATGTCTGCCTCCTCCCCTCGTTCAACTCTGAACCGAAGCATCGATAAAGAAAACAAGGCCGAGGCTGATTTTGCGGTGCCGGCGCTGAATTTGGGGCGAAAGCTGGTCAGCGTGCTAAGGTCGCGATTGTAACGGCTGGGTGGGCGGCTCGAAAACGCTGCTCGGATGGAACCGCAATCGCCCAATAAAATTATAAAGATGTCGCCTCGCCAGTCCGTCTTGTCTCGGTGCCGCTTCAGCGGCTCAGCGTTCGTGGCCGCAGCTCGTACCATGCCAGCCCGATCAGCTCGTGCATCGCGTAATAGCTTTTCATCAGCGCGGGAATCTGCGGAAAGAAACTCGCAAACGACAGTTCCAAGGATTGGCGTTCAGGCAGCGGGGCCGCGATCACCGGATAACCGACAGCATAGAAGGACCATAAGGCGCGCGCCATGTGCCAGGAATCGGTCACCACCAGGGCCGAGGGAACGCCGGCCCGGCGCAGTATCTGTGCCGAATAGAGTGCGTTCTCGTAAGTTGTCCGCGAGCGATCCTCACGCCATTTGACCGGCACGCGAAAATCGCTCTCAAGCGCTTCGCTCATCATCCCGGCCAAGGAATCGTCCGCGTGGTCGATCCAGCCGCCACTGACCAAAATGGGCAAGCCGGTGCGGCGTTGCTGTCTGGCGGCCTCGGCCAGCCGTGACAAGGTTACCGGCCCGACGATGTCCCGGCGGTCCGGGCGGTTGGTATGGCGGAATTCGGCCGAAAGGACCACGATCGCACCCGGCGGCTGCGGCAACGGCAATTTCGGAGCCGTGTCGGCCAGCTTGTCAATGCCATGGATCAAGCAAAAGCTTATTGCCTCGGTGGAGGCGAGATAAAGGCATGCCATTGCCGCTGTCGCCAGCACCAGCCCAGCCCGCCGCCGCGATCGCCAGGCCAGGACGACCCCGATCATGGCAAGCAAAATGAACAGGTTTGGCGGAATCAGCGAAGAGTACGAGATCCACGACAGCATTGCGATCGCATAGCACGTTTATGCAGAAGGGCAGGGCGGCGGGGCCAGAGCTTGGCCGCGGATCCGGTGATAGAGCTTGGCGGCCTCGCGCTTCAGTCCGAAATGAAGACCGCGTACTGTGCGCGGGTTGGCAGCGCTGATCCCCCAACGTTCGCGCCGCTTGGAGAGCCATAGCTTTTTGTAAGGATCGTCGCCGCGGCCGAAATGGATTTCGCGCGGACGGTCCTCCTCGAGCACGCGTTCGGCCAATTCCATCGTCAGCAATGTGCCGAGCGAGAATTCGTCGAACCGCTTATCATGCGCAAGCTTGTAGATGATGGCACGACCGTTCCAGACGATCCAGAATTGGGCCGCTGCCGGGATACCATTGAGGCTCGAAACGGCGAGGCGCAGCGCGCCCGTTTCGGCGGCGAGCCGGATCAGTGCCGGCATGAAGCGGGGAAAGGTCTCAGGCGGCTTCCAGCTCCGCGTATAAATCGCCTCATAATCAGCAATCGCGCTATCAATACATGCGGGATCGGTAAAGAAATTGGTCTTTAGGCCGGCGGCAACAGCTCGGCGCCGTTTGCGGCGCCAGGTATTGCGCAATTCGGCCGGCCGAGCGGAGAGATAATCCGTAAAGCGCAGACCGGCGGTGTCCTCGAACCAGTTGCCCGAGTGGAAGGCGCGTTCGACGAGAAAGCCGGCCCGGCGCAGCGCAGTTGCCGCAGCCTTATAGGCAGGATCGCGCGGGTCAAACTCGGAAAGGGCAATGCCGTCCCAGCGTGGCGCTTCGTCGAGGATTTCGCTGATGATCCGCGCGAGCCCGGTCTCGAGGTCGCTGCTGGAAGGATGCAAGATGCCGTGCTCGACGCTGTATGCATTTGCCAAGCTGAGGAGGCGACGGCCAGCGCGGTCTTCGACTGTCTGCAATATCAGGGCTGCAGCCGAGCCCGGGCGCTCATCGCTATGAATGCGGGTTTCGGTATCTGGGGTGATACCATAACGCGCCATCAGATCATACCAGGTTGGCAGGGCAAAAAAGCTCGCGCGCGCCGCCGCGTTGAAAATGCCGGCAAGGGCCGGGGACAATCGCTGAAAGTCAGGATTGCGGTATATTGGCATTAGCTGAACGGGGCGAGGAGGCCCCGGTGCCGCACTGCGTCAATGAATGGCCCTTGCTTGCAAATCCTGACATTTACGACCTTGTACCCGAACGCCGTCCGGCCGCAGCATGGAATTTTTGTCGAAACCCGTCTGCGCAAACTGGTCGCAAGCGGCGAGATCGCGGCGCGGGTCATCGCGCCGTGTCCGTGGTTCCCGTTTGCCTCGCGGCATTTTGGCGAATACGGGGTCATGGCGCAGATCCCGTACCGCGAGACGCGCTTCGGGATCGAGATTGAGCACCCACGTTATCCGTTGCTGCCAAAGATCGGCATGAGCACGGCACCGCTCGCCTTGTTCGCGGCAATGCTGCCGAGATTGCGCCATCAGGTCGCCGCAGGGCGCGATTTCGCGCTGATCGACGCGCATTATTTCTACCCGGATGGTGTTGCGGCGGTCATGCTGGGGCGGGCGATTGGCCGGCCCATTGTCGTCACTGCACGGGGCAGTGATCTCAATCTGATCGCCGGCTATCGCATGCCGCGGCGTTGGATTGCCTGGGCGGCTGCCAAGGCGGAAGGCCTGATCGCCGTATCGAGCGGGCTGCGCGACCGCCTGATTGACCTTGGGATCCCACCCGAGAGAATCAGAGTTCTGCGCAACGGGGTCGATCTCGCACTGTTTCGGCCCGGCGACCGTGCTGCGGCGCGGCGGGCGCTCGGCTTTACCCGGCCGACGGTGCTCGCGGTGGGCAACCTCGTGGCGCTGAAGCGCCATTGGTTGATGGTCGAAGCGGCAGCGTTGCTGCCGGACATAGATCTGATCATCGTCGGCGACGGCCCGGAGCGCGCGGCGATCGAGGCCGTGGCGCGGGCGCGGAGAATCGCCGAGCGTGTCCATGTCCTTGGGCGCTTGCCGCAAGACCGGCTGCCGCAAATCTACAGTGCGGCTGATGTACTGCTGCTGGCCTCGACGCATGAGGGCTGGCCCAACGTCTTGCTCGAGAGCATGGCCTGCGGCACGCCGGTTATTGTCACGCAGCTGCCGAGCATCGCCGATATCGTCGGCGCGCCGGAGGCCGGGAAGATCGTTGCGACGGATACGCCGGAGTGTCTTGCGGCAGCGATTCGCGAAATTCTCGCGGCTCCGCCAAACCGGGCCGCGACCCGGGTCTATGCCGAGCAATTCGACTGGCAGAGTACGACGGATGGCCAGATCGCATTGTTTCGCGAGGTTTGCGGGCACCAGACAAGCTCCAGCCGGCGGGCCGATCTTGCTTAGCGGCGCAAAATGCGCTCATAGACCTCGGCGTAGCGGGCGACACTGTGTCGCCATGACCGTTCGGTGTCGATGTAGTGGACCGCGTTGGCGCGGATCCGCGGCCAGGACGAGCGATCGTCGAGCGCCGCCAATACCCCTTCGGCGAGCCGAGCCGGGTCGTCGGGTGGAAACAAATATCCGGTCTCGCGATCGCGAATCAGCTCGCGATGGCCGCCGACATCTGAGGCAGCAACGATGCGCTCCTGCGCCATCGCCTCGAGCGGCTTCAGCGGTGTAACGAGTTCGGTCAAACGCCGCGATAGGCGGGGAAATACCAATATATCTGCGAGGTCGTAATAGCGCGCGATTTCGCTATGCGGAACCCGGCCAGTGAAGACAACATTGCGCGCAAGGCCGAGCTGGTCGGCGAGTTTGTGCAAGGCGCCTTCTTCCGGTCCTCCGCCGACGAGCAGCAAGGCGATATCCGGGTCCTGGTGCCGCATCAATGGCAAGGCCCGTAGCAGCAGATCGAGTCCCTCGTAAGAATAAAACGAGCCGAGAAAGGCAAGGACGGTCTTGTCGGTAAGGCCGAGCTGCGCTGCCATCGCCGCGTCCGGGGTGCCGGGGTCGGCAAAGCTGTTGCGATCGACGGCGTTGGGGATGACGGTCACCTTGTCGGCTGCGATGCCGCGGGCAACAATATCCCGCCGCAGTCCGTCGCAGATCGCCGTGACGGCATCGGCGCGGCGCAAAGCGTGCGTCTCGATGAGCCGCGTCGCGCGATAGCGCAGACCGCGTTCCGCTTCGCCGCCATGGCTCGCTGCGGCGTCCTCCCAAAAGGCGCGAACCTCGTAGACCACCGGAATGCGATGTCGACGGCCGGCGCGGATTGCGGGCAGCGCATTGAGAACGGGCGAATGCGCGTGCAAGATATCCGGCGCTGTCTCGGCGATGATCGCGTCAAGGCGGCGGTCAAGATCGCCGATGATCTTCCAGTCGCGCAGCAAAGGCAGCTTGGCGGCCCAACCTGACGGCATTGGTGTGCGCAGAAATTCCCAACCATCGATCTGTTCGCACGGCGGGCCCGGCGCGTAATGCTTGCCCGAGGTCAGCAGGATCGGTTCCCAGCCGAGCCTCCGCTGCTGCGCAACGATGCCCAACGTCCGATACACATAGCCGCTCTGCAACGGCAGCGAATGGTCGAGAATATGCAGAACCCGCATCACCGAGACGGTCTTGTTGCTGACGCTCCACCCTTATAACAGCATCGCGCCCTTGGCCGAGTTTGGCGCCAAGTGACTTATTCCCGGTTAATCGGAGATCGACAACTGGTGCATGGGTCTCGAAATCGTATTCCGTCGCGAGCCGCTTCCGCCAATAGACGAGGTTGAGCGCGAGTGGCGCAGCCTCGAAACAGAGGCGACATCTTTTTTTGTGTCCTGGCATGGATCGGGACCATGCTCGACGTGATTCCGGCGGCAAAGCAGCCGATGCTGCTGCGCGGCCGGGCAGGGGAGGAGACCGTCGCGCTGGCGCTGCTCGGCGCTGCTGCGACGAGCCGCCGCCGCGGCCTGATCCGGTCGCGCAGTCTTTACCTGAACGAAACCGGCGAGCCGCAATTTGATGCGATGATGATCGAATACAATGGCATCCTGACCACGCCAGAACGGGAGCCGGCCGCGCTCGACGCACTGCTTGCCTGGTTTGCCGAGCAGCGGAGCGGCGCGGACGAGCTGTATTTGCGCGGCTGGTCATGCCGAATTCCCGACATGGCGCTTGCCAGCCGGGGGTTGTTGTTGAGCGAAACCGCGGTGCCATCGTACGTCGTCG
>JAFAOB010000385.1 GCA_019238055.1 Alphaproteobacteria bacterium | reverse complement strand
CCCCCATGATGTCGTCATAACGCGGGTTTACCGCGTAGACCCGCACACGGTCCCTGGCCTTCAATGCGGCGGCCAGAAACCGCCCGCCATACTGCATGCGCGGTGTCGCCCCTACGATCGCAATCGAGCGCGGGTTGAGCATTTTGTGGATCGACACCATCTGTGGTTCTGTCCAGAACTCCATGACACCCCCTCCAAAAGAACGTGGTCCGTCGGGCGGGCCGAGCCCACGCTCTACAAACGGGGCTGCCATCGGCCGATATTCCCGCATCATTGGCTGAAGCAGAGCGCTTGCGGCAGAGCCTGCTGGCCGATGCCGGATGAGGAGATTTGCGCAAGACGATAATCGAGCGGGTCGAGCTCCGTCCGAACGGTCTGCGGATGATCCTGTCGCTCGTCCCGCTCAGGCCGGCCGCAGCGCCCCCGAAGCCTTTCTCGCGGATTGGCTCACAACGGCTAAATTCTGGTTAGACTAGTCAGGGCATAGCGGCCGCCGCTTGCTAATTCAAGGTCCTGTATGAGATCCGGATTTCGCCCACCGCGCCGCATTCCGCCCGGCGAGGCGGCCAAAGACGGCGCCCGACATCAGCCCGGTGCCACTCGCATAATTGTGGTAAAAAAGACCGCCGACGAGTTCCCCAGCGGCAAAGAGGCCGGGGATCGGCCGGCCGGTCGTGTCTTCGACTTGTGCTTCATTCGAGATTTTCAGCCCGCCGAAGGTGAAGGTGATGCCGGTTGTCACCGCATAGGCTTCGTAGGGCGGCGTATCGAGGGGCTGGGCCCAATTGGTCTTGTCGATCGGCAGCCCGGTGGTGCGCAGCCCGTCGCGGATATTGGGGTTGAACGGCACATCGGGCCGCGGCGCAGCGTTGAACGCCCGCACGGTGTCGAGAAACCGAGCCGCATCGACCCCTTCGAGCTGCGGCGCCAGCTCCTCGAAACTGTCGGCCTTTTCTTTGGTGATCCGCGGGATGCGGTATTCTTCGCGCAATAGATGAACAACCTTCTGATCGAAGATCTGCCAGGCGAACATGCCTGGCTGGTTCAGGATCTCGCCGCCATATTTGGCGTAGGTGTAGCTGTGAAAATCGAGGCCTTCGTCGAGAAACCGCTCACCGCGGGCGTTGATGACGATGCCAAACGGATAATTATGCTTTTGAAAGCGATCGCCGACATCGAGATCGCCAAAGGGCGGCGCGTTCAAATCCCATGCCACCGAATGCGCGCCCGACCAGTGACCATGAACCGCGGCGCCAAGGTCGAGCGCCATCTTCAGCCCTTGGCCGGTGTTGAAGCGCGAGCCGCGCACCTTGGCGAGGTCCCAATTGGGGCCCAAATAGCGCGCCCGCATTTCGGCGTTGGCCTCGAACCCGCCACAGGCCAGCACCACCGCCTTGGCTCGGAGATCGCGCAGCCTGCCATGCTGGCGCACGCGCACCCCCTTCACGCCGTTGTCGCCGGTCAATAATGCGATGGCCGGCGCGTCGTAAAGGACGGTGATGCCGTCGCGGGCGGCGCGGACATGCAATGCCTTCATCAATTCCTTGCCGCCGCCCCAGATATGGCAGGCGAGCCCGCCCCAAAATTTGAACTTGCCATCGACCCGAAACGCCTGGCGGCCGAGACCCAATTGAAAGCGCACACCCTTCTCGCGCATCCACAGCGCGGCCTCGAAACTGCTGCGGATCAGGATCTCGGTCAGATCAGGGTCGCAGCGGTATTGCGTCAGCCGACTCATGTCATCGAAATATTGCTCTTCGGTGTAGGTGCCGAAATCGACGTCGCGCAATTCGGTCTCGGTCATATCGGGGATGAGCCGCGCCAGATCCTCGACGCCGTGATAAACGACGCGAAAGGCGCCGCCGGTGAAGGCCGAATTGCCGCCGCGCTGATCCTCGGGAGCCACTTCGAGCATCAATACCGAAGCGCCCTGTTCACGCGCCGAGAGGGCGGCGCAGGTGGCGGCGTTGCCTGCCCCGACCACGATTACATCCTGCTCGCGATTATCCACGCCCGAGCTCCTCGCATGCCGCATGTAAGGCAAAAGCGTCTCATCGGCGCTGGCATGCGTCAACCACCGCAAACGCCGAACGATCATGATGAGCGGCACGCGATTTTAAGGAACCGCTTGACCCCAAGCCGCTCGGTGTCGGCGGACGCGATTATGACGCGCAAGCGCTAGATAGCTTCTCACCAAACGAACACTGAACTCGTATACCGACTACAAGTATTTTAATGGTCAGTGAACCTGTTTAATCGAGGGGATATGGCGCATATGATACGAACCATTAACCAATTATTAACGATGTAATGATAATCCGACGATTTATCTCGGAGCTACGCCGGCGCAAAGATGCATGGAGTTTTAACGGGGCGCGGCGCCTTGGTGATGAGAGCCGTACCTTCGAAGCCCGCCAACGCGTCCTTTGACCAGGGATGATCACGGAGGCGGACACATCGCCGGCCGCGGGGCGGCTTCAGACGACGCTTGCGCTGATGATTGCGACGATGATGCAAGCCTTCGACGCAACGATCGCCAACGTCTCCCTTCCGCAGCTCGAGCGGGGTTTTGGCACCGGGCTCGGTCTCGAGTCCTCGGTTATGACGAGCTATCTCTGCGCTTCCGCGGTCACCGCCGTTTTGACCGCTTGGTTGCGTCGCCGCTGGGGAGCCCGCCAGGTCTTCGCCGTCGCAATCGGGCTGTTCGTCGCTGCCTCTCTATTGTGCGCACTCGCGACTGGAGCCGAGTCTCTGATCCTGTTTCGGCTTGTTCAGGGTGCGGCGGCCGGGATCCTGCAGCCGCTGGCGCAGGCCATCATTTTTGATATCTACCCAAAAAATCAGCATGGGCGGATGCTGGCCCTGTTTGGAGCGAGCATCATGGTCGGCCCGATGCTGGGCCCGGTGCTCGGCGGGATCATCACAGATGTCGCGTCCTGGCGCTGGATTTTCGCGATAAATGCGCCGCTCGGGGCGATCGCTTTGTTGGGATTGGGCGCGGTTCCATCGCGCCCCGTGGGGTTGACCGGCGATCGCGTCGACCGCTGGGGCATGGCCCTGCTGGTAGTCGCGACCGGATCGCTACAGCTCGCTCTGCAGCGCAGTATCGATCAAATCTGGCCGCCGTCGCTGGAAACCGTCACTGCGTTCGCTGTTGCTGTCGGCGCCGGCGTCCTGATCGCATTCCAAAGCCGCCGCTCACGGTTCACATTATTTCGCTTCGAGGTGTTTCGCGATCTGAACTTTACCACCGCGACGGTTTACAATTTTTTGGTTGGTGCGCTGCTGTTTACGACGATCGTCTTTGTCCCGGCATTGGCCGAGGGGCCGTTGGCATCGAATGCGACACAGGCCGGCCTGGTGATTTCGCCCCGAGGGTTTGGAACGATGGCGATGATGCTCGCGATGCGCCATCTGATCGACCGTATCGATCATCGTGCCCTGCTGGCGCTTGGCCTGTTGATAACCGCCGGTGCGCTTATGCTGATGGCGCGCGTACCACTGCACGGCGGAGAGGTCTGGCTGGCCGCAACGAGCGCTGCGCAAGGGATCGGCATCGGGCTGTTGTTCACACCACTCAGCACGAGCGGTTTTTGGACGCTTGCAGCGGAACTGCGGACCGATGCCGCCGGCATCTATAATCTCACCCGTCAACTCGGCTGTGCCACTGGGGTTGCGGTTATGACCGCCGTGCTGCGGGCGCGAATTCAGATCCGCTTGTCGGATCTGAATTCCAATGGCGGGGTTCCCGCTGCTCCTACAGACATATTGGGCGCGATATCCTTGGCCGCTTACACCGATTGTTTCCGGGTGCTGGCGATACTTGCATTGGCAATGACGCCGGGGGTGCTTTTATTGCGCGTCGTTTGCCGCAATGAGAAGAGATTAATCGACGCCGGCCCAGTAGAGCATCGCCGCCGCTCTTGATAGAGCTTGCCGGGTGAGCAGCTGGCGCCGTTCGCAGGAACTCAGTCGAGATCAAATACGGCGGTTCCGCCCGCGATTTCGGCATCGACCAGCGCCAGGTTTAGGCTCAGCGGCAGAAGCACGCGCACAATCGTTCCCTCGCCGACCCGGCTGGAGATCGCCAATGTTCCGTCATGTGCCTCGACCAAGCCTTTGGTGATCGGCAGGCCGAGACCGGTTCCGCCATATTGGCGGGTTGTCGCCGGTTTGGCCTGACCAAATGGTTGCAGCGCTTTCTCCTGTTCTTGTTCGTCCATGCCAATGCCATGGTCCTCGACCTCGACGATCGCTGTTCCCGGTGGGTCGATGTTGACCCGAATGAATACCGGTTCTTGCTCCCGTGAAAACTTTATGGCGTTGGAAAGTAGATTAATAAAAACCTGCTTCATCGCGCGCTCGTCGCCCCAGATCACCACCGGCTCTTCTGCCGCCTCAAACATCAGTTGAATGCCGCGGCTGCTGGCCCGTTCGTGCACGATACGGATAACATCATTGATCACGGTCTGCAGTGTTACCGCTTGTTTTGTCAATTCGAGCTTGCCGGCCTCGATTTTCGACATGTCGAGCACATCATTGATAATCGACAGCAAATGCAGGCTGCTCGAATGCACATCTTTGATGTATTCGAGATATTTATCATTGCCGATTGGCCCAAACAGCTCCTGCGAGATGATTTCGCTAAATCCGATAATCGCGTTGAGCGGGGTGCGCAATTCATGGCTCATTTGGCCAGGAACTCGCTCTTCGAATGATTGGCGGCTTCCGCTTGACGTCGCGCTTCGAGCAGCCGACGCTCGGCAGCACGAATCTCGGTTATGTCGGAATAGACCGAAAGCACCGCGCCGTCTGGCATAGCGGTGCGTCGAATCTGTAGGGTGCGTCCTGCCAGCGTAACCCGCTCCTTGACAAGCGGCACTTCGCGGAAAAATTCGGAGAGTCGCCGAGCGGTCTCCTCACGCGCGTCGACATTGCCAAAATCGCCCCGTTTGGCCTGGCGCAACAGAATTTCGCTGAGGGGAGTCCCGACCGGGAGATCTGGTGGCAGGTTCAGCAGCTCACAGAATCGCGAGTTGAGCGCGACCAGCCGGCCGCGCGAGTCGAAAACGCTGAGGCCTTCCCCGATGTTGTCGATCGTGTTCTGTAATAGCGCACGCTGCCGCGCCACCCGTGCCTGGTGGCGCTGGCGGTGAGCATAAGCCAATCGGTGGCGGCCCAGTAAAGTCCGGGCCAACCATCCGAGGCCAGCAGCACCGGCTGCCAATAGCGCAAGATAGGCCGGGACCACGGGCGAGCCGCTGCGATCAAAGGTTAGCCGCGCCCAGCAATAAAGATAGAAACTATAACAAGCGGAGAGCCCGGCGGCGGATGCGATCACGATCGGCTTATGGCGGGCAGATCTGGAACGGGCCATTGACATGAACAGCATCGGGTGGCTCGTCAGCTCATTAAATAATCGTGTCGACCACGGCGCCGATAATCGGAGCAGTGCTGCGCAACCCTGTTGGCAGCGGCATGACGGCGACGTCGATCGCAAGGCTCGAGCCGGTCAAATAGAGGGCTTCCCGCCATGGCGCATCATTTGATGCAAGCTGCCAGTATTACACTAAAACTTCCTTACGTCCGATCCGACTCTGTCGTCTTGGTGGGACAACAGGCGAATCCAGGACTTTTCTGTTCGCTTCGGAAAAGGAAAACCCGCATCAGTCGCCGGTGCCGCGCTTAACTCAACCCGACCACTGCGGGGAACTATGAAGAGCGCGCTCGCGGTTGTGCAACACAGGATCATCGGCTGGAGTGGCGGCAAGTGATCAGCGGTGGCTCGACTTGGCACGCCTTGCATTCAATCGGTCGCCTCGAGATCGGCCAAGGCTCCAACGCTGATCGGCTTATATGGCGCGCGCGGACGCCAAATACCGATCTCTCTAGGTGATTGGTTTAGCATGTCAGCGATAAGCCCGCCGACGAGCGGACCGCAAATCCGTCCCTGACACGGTCCCATGCCGCAACGCGTGAAAGCCTTGACCTGATTTGGACCTCGGGCGCCGAGACGAACTGCCTGGCGGACCTGCCCGGCTGTAACCTCCTCACACCGGCATAGGATTGTTTCGTCATTGTCGGGCACGAGAACCGAGGCGTGCGGTCGGTATAGACAATCGAGAAACGGGCGCAGCGCGTGTTCCCGGCCAAGCGCTACCCTGATTGGTTCGGCGCGCCGATCGCGATCGTGCTCACTCAGCCGCCCAAGCAGCATGGCGGCGTCGAGAGCGGCGAGCTGTCCCGACAACCGCGCCGACTCCGCACCGCCGATTGCGGCGCCATCTCCTGCCACAGCGATGCAAGACAAGCTGCTCTGCCCCCAGGCATCGAGTGCTGGCCGCCAGCAGAGCTGATCTTCATCCCATTGGTGGCGTAATTGCAGGGCGAGGCTGATTTGAATGTTCGGTATCAGACCCTGGTGCAGCAGCAGCAGTTCGGCGGCGATTGCGCCAGCCTGCCATTGAATGCGTTCGAGGCCGCTGCGCCCGATTGCCCGCAGATCGCGCACGCCATACCGGATCGGTATGCCGGCGCGCCTGATTGCGAGAATCAGGTCAAGCCCCTCATGCAGCGGCCGCCACCCCGGCCAGCGCCGCCGCAAGATCGCGATTGCGCGG